>JAICGQ010000350.1 GCA_025923035.1 Pyrinomonadaceae bacterium
GTTCTGCTGGTCCTCACGTGCGCTTCGGCCCTGGCCCAACAACCGAGTCCGACTCCAGAGAGCTCGAGTGAAGTGGCCACCGGCGCGATCACCGGTCAAGTCGTTAACGAGCGTGGCGAACCGATGCCCGGCGCCAGCATTCTTTTTCGTCCGCTTGGTGCGCCAACCGGTGGTCGGTCAACGGCTGCCGATTCCGAGGGACGCTTTCGTATCAATGGTCTCGAACCCAGTCTCTACCTCATCACCGGCTATGTTCCGGCTTACGTGTCTCAAACTCCGGAGTTTGAACCGTCTTTGAATTATTACCGCATCGGCGACAACGTCAGAGTTGATATGGTTAAAGGCGGCGTGCTGACCGGAACGGTTTCCAATGCTACGGGCGAACCGATCGTCGGCATTCGCGTCCGCGCAATCAGAATTCGCGATCCGAAAGGTCAGTCCGTGCGAGTGCCACAGGCGGGATTGACTGAACGCGCGACCGACGATCGCGGCATTTACCGGATCTACGGTCTCGCGCCCGGCACCTATCTCGTGAGCGCCGGCGGTGGCGGTGGTGGACAGTCGTATAGCCTGGTTCCTTACGAAACCGACGTGCCGACGTACGCACCATCGTCAACACGTGACGGCGCTACGGAGTTCAACGTGCGCGGCGGTGAAGAAACGAATGCTGACATTCGTTATCGCAGCGATCCGGGACATACGGTCAGCGGCACCGTAAAACTCACCGGCTCGACCGGCGCGAACATCATGCTGATGTCCGCCGAGGGGGGGTTCATGCCCGCAGCAAACGCGATGCAACTGCCTGGTGCGCGCGGTTTCGAGATGACGGGAATTGCCGACGGCGAATATCAGCTCATCGCCACCGAATTCCCCATCATGCCGATGACTACAACAACGCCTGACGTTTCACTCTCCGAGGCGAAGCGCATCACAGTCAAAGGCGCTGACGTGACCGGGATCGAACTGATCACCCGACCGACTGCGTCGATCAGTGGGCGCATCGCGCTCGAGCCCTCGAAAGCACCGGAGTGCCAGGGAAAACGTAAACCGTTGTTCGCCGAAACGCTGATTGACTTGCAACGACCGGAAAAGGATCAAGACACAACCTCGCCGTTCCTGAGGATGTTTACCGGCGCAACTGCACTCGATTCAAAAGGCACCTTTATCTTCCGTAACCTGACCGCCGGACGTTATCGATTCGACCCTCGGTTCTACGCGCGCTTCTGGTACCTGCAATCGATCACCATTGGCACTCCCGCAGCGGCAACTGCCGCGACGGCCAGAACAACAGCGCCGAGGATCGATCCGGCAGCGAGTTGGACCACGGTCAAAGCCGGAGAAAAGATTTCGGATCTAACCATCACACTGGCTGAGGGAGCGGCGTCGATTCGTGGAAAAGTACCGGTGGCGGAAGGCGCGTCGATTCCGGCGGGAACGGCCGTTTACCTTGTGCCCGCAGAAGCTGACAAAGCAGCGGACGTGTTGCGCTACTTCATAACCGACGTCGCTTCCGACGGCACCTTCACGCTCAACAACCTACCGCCCGGACGTTACTGGTCCGTCTTGCAGAATCCCGTCCAGGCTGAGATCGCTACCGTACAAAAACTACGCTTGCCCGAGTCTGCCGAAGCGCGGACCAAATTGCGTCGTGCTGCTGAAGCACAGAAGTCTGCCGTCGAACTGAAACCCTGCCAGACACTCACGGACTATCAGCTCTCATTCAAGTAAACGATCGCGTCGTTTTCGATAAGAATTTCGATTTTCGGTATACGCAGTTGAGCGCCGGGCAAAACCTTGACGCTTCGCAAGGGAGCTTGCTAGACTCCAATTACTTTCCAAACAGGGCTTCCGACGCGAATCAGCGTCGCTCAGAAATTTCCCCAAGACCAGCGCGTGCGGCGCAGTCTGATGTTTCAAATTCGATGGAGGTGCATGGTGGGCTTCAAAGTCGGCCAGAAAGTCGTTTACCCGAATCATGGAATCGGGACCATCGAGCAAATAGAACAGAAGCAAATAGGCGCAACGCTCCTACCCTTTTATACGCTTCGTCTTGCTGCTAATAACTCCCTGGTCTTAGTTCCGGTATCCAATGCTTCCGAAGTTGGCCTGCGAGCCCCAATCTCATCGGGTGAGTGCGAATTGCTTTTCAAAGCTTTGGCAGATGATTTTTCCTCCCCCGCTAACGATTGGAAGGATCGCTTCAAGGAATTCTCAGAAAAAATGCGGACTGGAGACATCTTCGAGGTCGTGGATGTGCTCAAGCATTTGACCTATCTGAGCAATATCAAACCTCTCTCTTTTCGTGAACAACGCATGCTCGAACGTTCTCGGTACCTTGTGGTTTCCGAACTGGCAGCCGTCTGCCGCCAGCCGGAATGCAACATCGAACCTCGTGTCGATCAGGCACTCGCGCGTGCGCAAACCAAACATGAGAGGCGTCCGATGCGTGTCCGAGCAGCCGGAGCCGCAGCAGGTCATTAATCACTCATCAGTTCCCTAATCAGTGTTCCCTCGAGCTGAGAAACACAGTGCCGGGGTCTGTCTGATTCCGTGTTCTGTTAACGCCGGCGAACCGCAAGCGTGAGGTACATGGGAAACACGGATTTGGAATCATTGATTCCCTCAACGCTGGCGAAGCGCCTGCGGGGCGTACGTGCTATGATTTTCATCCCGCACGCGCATGGCAGAGCTACCAAGTAACTGGTTGTTGGGTTTAATGATCGCCGAAGGCGACGCGAGCGTTTCTGGCGCAGGCGTCGGGGTTCTCCTAAAACTTCTTTCCGTAATCGTTCTGGTTGCCGCCAATGGCTTCTTCGTCGCGGCTGAGTTTGCCTTGGTCGGCGTCCGTTCGTCACGCATCGAAATGCTCGTGGCGTCCGGCAGCCGCTCAGCCAAACGGCTGATGAGCCTGCTGCAAAACCTCAACGCTTACCTCTCCGCCTGCCAACTCGGAATCACGCTCGCTTCTCTCGGCCTCGGCTGGCTCGGGGAACCCGCAATCGCACGTCTACTCGAAGGTCCGCTGGCAGGCTTCTCCGAATCGACGCGTCATATCGTTGCGTTCGCAGTCGCCTTCATAATCATCACCTCGCTCCACATCGTGATCGGCGAGCAAGCGCCGAAGCTAGTCGGGCTCGCGCTCGCGGAAAAAGTAGCACTCGCGATCGCTCTCCCGATGCAACTGTTCTACAAAGTTTTCAGCCTGCCCATTCGCGCGCTCGACTGGGCCAGCGTCCGCTCAGTACAACTTCTCGGAATCAAAGCCACCGCCGAACACGCCTCCACCTACACTGAAGAAGAAATACGACGACTGATCGATATCTCGCGCGAGAGTGGACACTTGCGCGCCGAGGAGCGTCGACTGATCCATCGCGTGTTCGAGTTTTCCGACACACTCGTTCGTGAAGCGATGGTCCCGCGCACGGAAATGGCCGCCATTCCGTACACGAACGATCTGGAAAAGATCACGCGCGCATTCGAACAGCATCGCTACTCGCGTTTGCCCGTCTATCGAGAAAGTCTCGACGACGTCTGCGGCTTCATTCACAGCAAAGACGTGATGCCGAGCGTGCTGCAGCCGGAGAAGTTCAAGATCGAGCACGTTTTGCAACCACCACTCTACGTGGTGAATACTGCGCGACTCGAACACGTCCTCCGCCAGATGCAAAAAGCAAAGATGCATTTCGGGTTTGTAGTGGACGAACACGGCGGACTCGAAGGCATCATCACTCTCGAAGATCTGCTGGAAGAGATCGTCGGCGACATCTCCGACGAACACGACGAAGAAGTAAACGAGCAGATCACCGAGATCGACGATCACAATTACGTGCTGGACGGCGGACTCGCCGTCCGCGACCTGAACCGCCGTTTGAAACTGACGGTTCCGGAATCTGAAGCGTACACGACCATCGGCGGTTTCCTGATGACCAAAGCCGGTCACGTGCTCCAACCCGGAGAAGTCGTGCAGTACGACGGTCTGGTCTTCAAAGTCGAACGGGTCGAGAAGCGACGTGTGCGTCGCGTGAAATTGGAAATTGTTCAAACTGATCGGGAGGAAGTGGCGCATGAGCCTAATCGAGCACATTCAAGGGCGTGAAATACTCGACTCGCGTGGTAATCCAACAGTCGAAGCCGAAGTGACGTTGGCCGGAGGAGAGGTGGGTCGCGCCGCAGTGCCCTCAGGCGCTTCCACTGGTGAAAACGAAGCTGTCGAACTTCGCGATGGCGACAAGAATCGCTATCTCGGCAAGGGCGTATCGAAAGCCGTGCAGAACGTTAACGAGGTGATCGCGCCCGCGCTCGAAGAATTCGACGCACTCGATCAAGCCGAAGTCGATCGCGCGTTGATCGAACTCGACGGCACAAAGAACAAATCCAATCTGGGCGCCAACGCGTTGCTCGCAGTGTCGCTGGCGACTGCCCGAGCTGCTGCTGCGCATCTTGAACTTCCGCTGTATCGCTATCTCGGTGGTCCGAACTCACGCACACTGCCCGTTCCGATGATGAACATCATCAACGGTGGCGCACATGCCGACAACAACGTCGACTTTCAGGAGTTCATGGTCGTTCCTGTCGGCGCGCCAACGTTTAGCGAGGCGTTGCGAACGGGCGCGGAAGTCTTTCACACGCTGAAGTCCGTGCTGAAGAAGAAAGGCTACGCTACCAGCGTCGGGGACGAAGGCGGGTTCGCGCCGAACCTGAGATCGAACGAAGAAGCGATCGAAACGATTCTCGAAGCGATTGAGCAGGCCGGTTACAAAGCCGGAAACGATTGTTTGCTGGCACTCGATCCCGCGGCGAGCGAGTTTTACGACGGCGCCGCGTACGTTTTTAAGAAGAGCGACCAGCGCCGGCTCACGAGCGACGAGATGGTCGCGTTCTGGAAATCGTGGTGCGACCGTTATCCGATCATTTCAATCGAAGACGGAATGGCGGAAAACGACTGGGATGGTTGGAAGAAACTCACTGGCGAGATCGGGAATCGAGTGCAACTCGTCGGCGACGATCTCTTCGTAACCAACACTGAGTTTCTGCAAAAAGGAATCGACCTCGGCGTCGCCAACTCGATACTGATCAAGGTCAATCAGATCGGCACGCTCACTGAAACACTCGACTGTATCTCGCTCGCGCAAACACACGGACGCACCGCGATCATTTCGCATCGTTCCGGAGAGACTGAGGATCCCTTTATCGCCGATTTAGCCGTCGCGACCAATGCCGGACAGATCAAGACCGGATCGCTGTCGCGCACGGATCGGATCGCCAAATACAATCAGTTGCTGCGCATCGA
>JAICGQ010000351.1 GCA_025923035.1 Pyrinomonadaceae bacterium
ACAGTAGAGACAGCGAAACTGGCATCCCGCGGTCCACGCGACCAGGCGAATCCCTGGACCATCAACCGCCGATCCGGTAGTGAACGAATGCAGAAAACCAACGTCGCCCGTTTCCAACGACTGCTTTACCAGCGACTCCGGGACGTTCTTGCTCAGTTCCCAGCGAAGCTCGAAAGGGCTCGACGCCTCGAGCGATACGGTCTCGGCAGTCGTGCGATCGATCATTAACTCGCTCCGTGAAACGTTCGGTTGATGACGTCCATCTGCTGCTCGCGCGACAGCCGCACGAAGTTCACTGCATAACCGGAAACGCGAATCGTCAGGTTTGGATACTTGTCGGGGTGGTCCATGGCGTCGATCAGCATCTCGCGATTGAGCACGTTCACGTTCATGTGGTAACCAGTGCTGCCGAAGAACGCATCGAGGATGCCGCGCAGGTTATTGATCCGGTCTTCGTCAACCCGGCCCAGACCCTCAGGCACCAGCGACGCCGTCAACGAAATACCGTCAGCCGCATCGCGATAAGGAATCTTCGCGACTGAAGCCGCCGACGCATGAATGCCGTGAACGTCGCGGCCGTGCATCGGGTTGGCGCCGGGCGCAAACGGTTCACCGTGGCGACGGCCATCCGGAGTGTTGCCGGTGTTCTTGCCATACACGACGTTTGACGTGATCGTCAGCACTGACTGCGTGTGCTGCGCGTGGCGGTAGGTCGGATACTTCCGCAACTTGCTCATGAACGTCGTCACGACCCACGATGCAAATTGATCGACGCGATTGTCGTTGTTTCCGAACTTCGGAAAATCACCTTCGGTTTCATAATCGACAATCAAACCCGAGTCGTCGCGAATGGCTTTCACCCGCGCGTAACGAATCGCCGAGAGACTGTCAGCGACTACCGAGAGTCCCGCAACACCGAACGCCATCGTCCGCACCGGCGCGTAATCGTGCAGCGCCATCTCAATACGCTCGTACGCATACTTGTCGTGCATGTAATGAATGATGTTCATCGCATTGACATACACGCCCGCGAGCCACTCCATCTGCTTCTCAAAACTGCTCAGGACTTCTTCGAAGTTGAGATAGTCGCCCTGCACCGCGCCGCGCGCCGGGCCAACCTGCTTCCCGGTAATCTCATCGCGTCCGCCGTTAATGGCGTACAACAAACACTTCGCGAGGTTTGCGCGGGCGCCAAAGAACTGCATCTGCTTCCCGACCAGCATCGGCGAAACACAGCACGCGATCGCACCATCGTCGCCCCACGCGCTGCGCATGATCTCGTCGCTTTCGAATTGAATGGAACTGGTTTCGATCGCGACCTTCGACGAGAAGTTGCGAAAACCTTTAGGCAAACGCGGCGAGTACCAGATCGTGAGGTTTGGTTCGGGCGCTGGTCCAAGGTTGTAAAGCGTCTGCAGGAAACGAAAACTGGTTTTGGTAACCAGCGGACGGCCGTCGTCGCCCATACCGCCGATCGACTCAGTCACCCACGTCGGATCGCCGGCGAAAAGTTCGTCATATTCGGGCGTGCGCAGGAAGCGAACGATGCGCAGCTTGATCACGAAGTCGTCGACGATCTCCTGCGCCTGTTCCTCGGTGATCGTTCCTGCTTTCAGATCGCGTTCGAAGTAGACGTCAAGAAAGGTTGAAGTACGGCCGAGGGACATCGCGGCGCCGTTCTGCTCTTTCACCGCCGCAAGGTATCCGAAGTAAAGCCACTGCACCGCCTCACGCGCGGTTTGCGCGGGTACGGAGATGTCGAAGCCGTAGTTTGCGCCCATCTGTTGCAGTTCCTTGAGGGCGCGGATCTGTTCGCTGAGCTCTTCGCGATCGCGAATGATCTCGTCGGTAGACATCAGCGCATCGAGTGCGGCTTTCTCTTTCGTCTTGTGCTCGATGAGTCGCGCAACACCATAAAGCGCGACCCGACGGTAGTCGCCGATGATGCGGCCGCGGCCGTACGCGTCGGGCAGTCCGGTCAATACGTGCGAATTGCGACAGCGTCTGACTTCCTCGGTGTAAGCATCGAAGACCGCTTCGTTGTGCGTCTTGCGATATTTGGTGAAAGTCTCGACGACATGCGGGTCGGGTTCGTAACCGTAAGTCTTTAGTGCATTGACGATCATGCGAAAGCCACCGTTTGGCATGATCGCGCGCTTGAGAGGCGCTTCGGTTTGCAGACCGACGATCACTTCGTTATCGCGATCGATATAACCCGGCGCATGGGCCAGGATGGAGCTCGGAATCTGCGAGATGTCGAGCACGCCTTTTTTTCGTTCCTCGACGAAGAGCTGGTTTAAGTGGTCCAAAAGCTTCGTCGTGCGCTCGGTCGCCGCAGCGAGAAACGATTCATCGCCTTCGTAAGGCGCGTAGTTCTGTTGGATGAAGTCGCGAACGTTGATTTCGCTTTCCCAGAAACCCGGTTTGAATCCTTGCCACTGTGGAGCGGTTGGAGTGCGGATCGGAGCGGTGCTGGCCATTTAATTCTCCTTGGTTCGTAATCGCGCGCTCGCTATGCGCGCCTTAAGCGGCTTTCGCGGCAAGCCCCAGGAGCCTGCCGGTGTGCCGGGCAATCATCAACTCTTCGTTCGTCGGAATTACCCACACGGAAGCTTTGCTGCGCGATGTGGAAATCTTCGTTTCGCGCTTGTTGTTTGCGTCCGCGTCGATCTCGAGACCCAGCCATGCCGACGCTTCGCAGATTCGCTGCCGGATCTCCGCTGAGTTCTCTCCGATTCCAGCGGTGAAGACGAGCGCATCGAGACCGCCGAGCACCGCAGTCAAAGCTCCAATTTCTTTCGCAGCGCTGTAGATAAAGTAGTCGACGGCGAGACGCGCCGCGGGTTCGCTGCGTCCGAGCAAATCGCGCATGTCGCTACTGATGCCGGAAATTCCGGCCAGGCCGGATTTCTTGTAAAGCAAGGTCTCGACTTCCTTCGCCGAGAGATTCAAGCCTTGAAACAAGTGCAAGACGACTCCGGGATCGAGCGAACCGGGCCGCGTGCCCATGCACAGACCATCGAGCGCCGTGAATCCGAGGGTGCTGTCGACACTCTTCAGATCTTTCATCGCGCACATGCTTGCACCGCTCCCGAGATGGGCCACGATTATTCTGCCGCGCGCGATCTCCGGGGCCTGGAGTGGAAGAACCGAAGCGATGAACTCGTACGACAAACCATGAAATCCGTATCGTTGCACGCCCTGCTGCCGAAACTCGCGTGGCAGCGGAACGAGTTCCGCGACTTCCGGTTGGCCGCGATGAAAGCTGGTATCGAAGCAGGCGACTTGCGGCACTTCCGGCAATCGTTCGAAGACGGCTTCGATCGCCGCGAGGTTGTATGGTTGATGGAGTGGCGCGAGTGGAGCGAGCTGATGGAGCTCCCGCATCACGTCGGCGTCTAGAATCGTTGGACCAGTGAAGCGAGCGCCACCATGGACCACGCGATGACCGACGCCCAACACACGCGAGCCGCCGTACATGGAACGAAGCCACTCAGCAAGCGCGCCAATTGCTTCGCTCCCATCCTCGGCCGCTACGTCTTTGTTGGCCAGACTATTACCGATTTCATCCTTTACTGATAAACGCGGCGCCGTGCCGATGCCTTCAATCTGCCCGCGTGATTCCAAATGCCAGCGCTCGCCAGACGGCCGTTCAAAAACGCTGAACTTCAAACTCGACGATCCGGCATTGAGTACCAGTGCATAGTCGTCCATCACCACACTCCTAAGGCTTTGCTCTGCGTGCGTAGGCCACCAGCTTCGCCACGGCGCAGCTCGCAATTCGCGATCGCACGCTATCGGCACGGCTGGTCAATATCACCGGCACCTTCGCGCCGAGCACCATGCCGGCGCTGTCAGCGTTTGCGAGAAACGTCAACTGCTTGGCGAGAATGTTGCCGGCTTCGAGATCCGGCGCGAGCAGAATGTCAGGGTCTCCCGCGACGGCTGACTTGATGCCTTTCGTCTCCGCGGCCTGTGAGCTGATGGCGTTGTCGAAGGCGAGTGGTCCATCCAGAAGGCCGCCGGTTATCTGTCCGCGTTCGGCCATCTTGCAGAGCGCGGCGGCATCGAGCGTCGCCGGCATCTTCGACGTCACTGTTTCGACCGCCGCGAGGATTGCGACCTTTGGTCTTGCGAGTCCGAGCGAGATCGCGAGATCGATCGCGTTCTGGCAGATGTCGACCTTGTCTTCGAGCGTGGGCGCGATGTTGATCGCCGCGTCAGTGACGATCAGCACTTTGTGATACGTCGGCACGTCCATGATGAACACGTGACTGATGCGGCGTCCGGTCCGCAACCCGCCTTCGCGCGACACGATCGCCGACATCAGTTCATCGGTATGCAAACTGCCTTTCATCAGGATCTCGGCTTTGCCTTGTTTCACCAGCTCGACGGCTTTCGCCGCAGCCCCGTGACTGTGCGGCGCGTCGACGATCTCGAACTTACTGAGATCGATCGCGGACGACTCCGCGACGTCCGCGATCCTGGCTGCCGGTCCCACGAGCAGCGGGGTAATTAATCCGCGCTGCGCGGCTTCCACTGCACCCTCCAAAGCCGAAGCTTCGCAAGGATGGGCCACCGCGGTTGGAACGGGCGCCAAACCCTCACACCGCGCCAGTAATCTCTCGTACTTCCCTGTGCCGATTGCTGTTTGCATGTTTATTTCTCCGCGCGCGCGCGCGCCACTGCCGGTCCTGTTTCCTTCAACAGGAACGTCAGCAGGACTGCCAGTGCAACTCCGAAAAGAAGTGGTGAAAACGTGGTCTGAAAGTGTGGCAACTCCAGGTCCGATCCGCGCGAAACGCCCATCAGGATCCAGCCGAAGACAGGACCAAGCAGAGCGGTAAGAGTGAAGTTCAGGAAATTGACGACCCCGGTGGCGGTGCCTCCGAACTGCGGTGGGTTAACTTCCTTGATCACCGTGTAAGGCAACATCGCGGCACCCGACACGATGCCCGTAAACAAACCCAAAAGATACGGCGGCAGTACTCCGGGTGGGCCATAGAGAATCCATGCGAGACACGCGAACAGCGCCATTGCCGCGCCGATGATCACCGGTTTGCGACGTCCGATGCGATCCGAAAGCAGACCAAGCAAAGGACAACCGATAATCCAACCGAACGGAACCGTTGCAGATCGCATTACTGCTGTTCCGTAGTCCATGCCGTGGGCTTCCTGGAGAAAACGAACGCCCCAGATCATGTCGAAGATCGTCGTCGGTATGAACATCAACCCCGCGATCACGCCGCACA
>JAICGQ010000352.1 GCA_025923035.1 Pyrinomonadaceae bacterium
ATACAACGTTACTAGGTTTCGATCTTGCTGATTACAAGTGGAAGTTATTAAGACCCAAGGAGTTGTATGGTACGCGGTACAACTCACTAGCAAGGCGGCGTATCTATTTGGGACCGAGAGGTCGGAGGTTCGAATCCTCTCGCCCCGACCAATTAGATCAGTAATTTACGGCCGCCATCACTGGCGGCCGTATCTCATTGGTGGCCAAGTTGTGGACAAAATTAATCGGTCGCACGTCACGTTGAAGTTGAACGGCGCGAATGTAACACATGGTTGTGTTCAACTTTCGTGATCGGCTACTTTCGCCGTGACAGCAACTCGGCTGCGATCTCATCCGCTTTTTTTATTTACCGTGCGTTGCATCACTGACAATCAGCATTTCAATCGGCTGTTTCGTTTCGGTCAAATCGAGTCCTAAGAGTTCGCGCACGGCGTTGGGCAGAAGATCTTTATCAACTCGGCTATATGGCAATTCCCAATCGTATTCGCCCGTCAAGCCGGTTTTATCAATGACAGGGCGACCGAGAATCATTTCCAATTGGTCCGTCAGAGTTTCAAGGCGCTGTTTGTTGGAACGAATCTTCCCGCGCATCACCATTTTCACTTCCTCTTTAGCTTGCGAAGTCTGCAATTTAGGAATTTTCCCTTGTGGCACGGTCAAGACCACTACATCGGTTTCGCGCATCTCACGCCGTACGCTGATTCCGAAAGTCGTCGCCAACGCCTGTTGAAAGAGCGGATATAAAGATTCCTCACGACCGGGCGGAACACGGATTGAAACTCTATACTTTTTGCTGGATTCGGGGAGATTGTTGACAACACGATTGGGAGAGATTTGATAGGCCGCGTCTATTAAATTTAGAAACACGGCGCCGTCCGCGGTGAAATGTCCTCGACGGGCTTGATACCCGCCCGTAGTGGCGTTCGACGGTTTGATGATTACCTGTGTCAGCGCGTCGGGCGCTTCCATTTTGTCCCATTCGAGATCCTCGGCGATTGCATCTTTGAGCGGTAAGGAAACGGGTTTATTGGCTATTAGATCATTCAACACCGTCTCCGTCACATTCTCTGGGTTGGTGATCGCCGCGATGCGCCCCTGCCGGTCTATCACGACCGTGTGCGGCAGCCCGATGGCTTGGTAAGCGTCGAAGGCGGCGCGCGATTGGTCCAATCCGATCCAGATGCGAATCGGTTGCGATTTAAGAAACTGATTGATTTTCCCTTCGTCTTCGTCGGTCACGGCAATGAACCGCACAGGGCTGTCTTTAAATTTTTCGGAAAGCTGGTTGAAATGTTTGATGGCCGGAATACAGGGCAAGCACCACGTAGCCCAGAATTCCACCACAACGACGCTGCCCTTCAAAGTGTTCAAATCAAGGGCGGCTGTTTCATTTGCGTGAACGGTTTTGTTGAGCGTTAGGGGCGGCGCGGTGTCGCCAATTTTAGGTGATGGCCGTTGAGCGTTCGCCATCAAGGGCCGCGAAAACAACACCATCAGTAACAGAACTATACCGAATAGTGACTTCTTCATCTCAGTTCACCTCACAAAGCAACAAGCTGAACCCGCTCCCAATTATACGCAACCTTGGTTTCTGTCAATCAAGTTACGAAACGCGCTCCGGTGTGCCATCTGGTTAAACTCGCGCACGGAATCACACTGAATCTCAGGGCGTCGCATCGGTCACTCAATCTTTCACACACTCCAACGATTGATGCTGAAAACGCTCTCGCATACGCCGACGTCGCGCGGAAAGGATTGCCGATGAGAACGGCTTGGCCCAAGAGCAGGACTCCACGATTTTGCTACCGGCGATATTTACGTATTGGGTACCTAACTTTAACAATCGTCTCACTGCACCCATTGAGGCAACGTGGGATGTGTAGAAGTGGCCCCGAATCTTGAACGAGCAGACGATGTTCCTGCGGTCGTCTTCTTTGAGAGGAATCGCGCGTACCCTTGCGTTTTTAAGGGCCGGAACGGATCGTACGAGGATCACCATTTTGAGGTGAATACTACGCCTGGGGACATAAACTTACTCCGAACGCCTGACCAGAAGATATAATTCAACCACAGGTTAGGTAACAAACAGATGACGCTCTTCTTCGCATTTCTGATTGGACTCTTCGCGGGGTTGCGGTCGCTTACGCCTCCCGCGGCGGTCGCCTGGGCCGTGCACCTGGGTTGGCTCAAACTTGCGGGCCCGCTATCTGTCGTCGGCTCGCTTCCCGCACTGATAATTTTGAGCGTGTTAGCCGTCACAGAGTTGATTTTTGATAAGCTGCCGAATACTCCGAGCCGCACTGCTCCTCCCGGACTTATCGCCCGCATCGTGACCGGTGGCTTCACGGGCGCCTGCGTTTCGCTTGGCGGTGGACAGTCGGCTTTCGTTGGTGCTGGGTTAGGACTGCTCGGAGGAATCGTCGGTTGTTTCGCCGGCTATCATGCCCGCGCTCGACTCGTAAAGGCCCTTCGTCAGCCAGATTTCAACATCGCTTTGCTCGAAGACCTGATTGCGATCGGCGGCAGCCTCTTTATCGTTTCGCGATTCTAGGGTGGCAGTCAAAGTGAGTAGAACAACGATTACTTCCCTGAGCGCACACAACGAAAGCCAAGATGATTCGTACCGGTGTTAGGCTCGCCTTTGCCACGACCGCCAGGCATGTAACGGGCGCAATACTCGTCCGTGCAAAGAAACGAGCCGCCTTTGTGGACGCGCTTCGCCACACCCGGCTCTGACGGGTCGAAACTATCCGAGGGTCCCTGAGGATTGCGTGCAACCTGATTTGCAACTGCTAGAGTCCGGTAGTAATCCGGTCGATACCAGTCAGTGGTCCACTCCCACACGTTGCCGGCCATATCAAATAGTCCAAAACCATTAGGACCAAAACTGCCGACAGGAGCAGTACCCGCGTAGCCATCCTCCCCGGTGTTGTTTGCAGGAAAGTTCCCCTGAAAAGAGTTCGCCTGAAATTTGCCCGCCGGCTTGAACTCGTCGCCCCAGGCGAAACGCTTGCGATCCAAACCGCCGCGCGCGGCGAATTCGAACTCGGCTTCTGTCGGCAATCGCTTTCCGGCCCACGCCGCGTAAGCCGTCGCATCTTCAAAGGCGATATGGACTACCGGATGTTTTTCCCGGCCCTTGAGATCGCTGTCTGGTCCATGCGGATGGCGCCAGTTAGCACCCGCAACGTAGCTCCACCAAACCAGGTTGTTGTCGAGCGGTACTTTCTTGTCGGGTGGCGTGAACACGACCGATCCCGACTTCAACTTTTCAGCGGGGACGCCAGGAAAATCTTTGGGATCAATCGGGCGCTCGGCGACAGTGACATAACCAGTCTCTTTGACAAAGCGTGCGAACTGCTCGTTCGTCACTTCGGCCTGGTCCATCCAGTAACCGTCCAAAGCGACCCGATGAAAAGGGCGAGCATCCTGCATCTCGGGAGCCTCGCTGCCCATCGAGAATTCTCCACCGGGGATCCACACCATTCCTTCCGGTGCAGCACCAGGAGCACTCGCCGTAATGATCACCGGAGGTTCGAGTACGCCGATTGAATCAGCATCACTGTTTGAATTGGCGCTGTGCGCCGCATGACTCGATCCGCTATCACTTTCAGAAAAAGCCCTTGCGTCAATTGCTTTGACCGCCGCCTGCTGCCGTGACCGGTTTATGGCATACAAAGAAACGGCGACGGCCACGCAGACGATGACCGCCGCCACTTGCTTTGTGCGCAAGGTTTTACCGAACCGGCTCATGCTTAACTACTTCTTACTTCGATAGTCACTTTGTTGAGCGTGCCTTTGAACTTCGGCGAGCCGCCGTAATCTGTTACCGGTGTGCCGTCGTCGGTAGCGACATCTGCAAGATCGTCGACGGAGAAAATGCCCGGCTGCGTCCTGCCAATGCGGCCTTCTCCAACCTTGGTCCCATTGATACTGATCGTTCCCGTACCGCCTTTACCCAAACCACCATCGGAGTTGAAGTCATAGACGATGGTGTGTTTGCCAGGCGTCAGCGACTGCGACGAAGCAACTACAAATTTCTCCAACCCGAGATAGTTGTAAGTGAACGTAGGCTTGCCTTTGTTGATATGGAACGAGAAGCCGCCAAATCTACCACCCTGACATACAATCACTCCGTTGCCGTCCGCACCAACTTCAACATCAGCCGTCATCGTGTAAGACTTGCCTTGAGTGGCGATGAAGATATCGACGCCCATGCCTTTCATTCCTGGACCAAGCGTCATACTGTTTCTGCCTTCCATGACCGTCGGTCTGCCAACCAGCTCCGCGTTGGTTCTCTCCAACAGCCTGTCGTCAATAGGCAGCACGTGATATTTCTCGGCCTCAGCCATGAACAGGTCTTGTAGTTCTTTCAGCTTACTCGCGTTGTTCGACGCAAGATTATTCGACAGACTGAAGTCGTCGTTTGTGTTGTAAAGCTCCCAGGGATCTTCCGCGAGGCCCTGTGAGGGTTTTAGTTGCCAGGCCGGGCGGTGGATCGTCCTTGCAAACCAGCCGTCGCTATAGATCGCACGGTTGCCAAACATCTCGAAATATTGAGTCGAATGCGTCTCTTTGGCACTCGCATCAGTGAACGAATAGAGAAGGCTCTTTCCCTCGACCGGATCCTGTTGGATACCATTCACAGTTTTCGGAGCGGGAACTTTGGCCGCCTCGAACACCGTCGGAGCAATATCAATAACGTGTCCGAACTGCGACCGCACTTCACCTTTCGCTTTAATCACCTTCGGCCAGTGAATGACCATGCCGTTGCGTATGCCACCAAAGTCCGACGCAACCTGCTTGGTGTACGAGAACGGCGAATCCATAGCCACGGCCCACCCGGCAGCAAAGTGTGGATAGGTGCTCTCGTCACCCCACTGGTCCACATTCTTCAGCATGTCCTGGACACTTTCGGCCGCGCCGTTGAAGAATGACATCTCATTGAAACACCCGTTCATCTGGCCCTCAGCGCTGGCGCCATTGTCACCAACGATGTAGATAAATAAAGTATTGTCCGCTTCACCGGTTTCCTCGATGGCACTGTAAAGGCGACCAATCTCATAGTCGGTCTGCTCAGAAAAACCGGCATAGGTTTCCATCTGCCGAGCAAACAGCTTTTTCTCGTCGGCTGAAAGTGAGTCCCAGTCTTTGATGTCTTTCGGTTTCGGAGCCAGCGTCGTGTTGGCCGGAACAATACCGAGCTTCTTTTGGCGCTCGAGCGTTTCTGCTCTG
>JAICGQ010000353.1 GCA_025923035.1 Pyrinomonadaceae bacterium
ATTGTCCGAAGAGTACGCGGGCGAATGATCAAACGAATGCATGGTTCACTAAGAAACCCGGTAAAAGTGAAACGATGTGCAAGGCGTTTGTGGTGTGGAACGATCGTGAGATCGCGGCGGCGCCGTTGCCGGAAGGTTATGTCGTGCTCGGCGAAGTGAATTCGTCCGCGTGTGCAAACAGCCAGGATCGCGCAATTACAATGAACGCCTGGGAAATCCGTAAACCGGGTGCGAGTGAAACCGTCTGCAAAGGGTTCCCACTCCCACGCGGTTACGTGATGATCGGCGAAAGATCCGCGTCGCGCTGTCCTTCACGAAACACGGATCTCAACGCCTTGCTGATTCAATTATCTGTTCTTCCCTAGCGGCCGCATACCGGGCGTCGACGGACGGTTGGTGCTCGGCGTCACGGAATCGCCTCCGATGTGTTGCTCGGAGGCGTCGCCAAACATGCGGTTGCCCTTCTTACGGACACCACGCAGCGCCGGTGTGTCTTCCTTTTCTTCTCGGTTCTGATCGGGATTGCCTGCGAACCCGGTTTGCTGTCCGCGCGGTTTTCGGGGCGTGCCGACGTTATGCTGGTCTTTCTTCGTTCCCATTCGTGTAGTCCTCCCTCTTGTTCGTAACCCTTCTGCTCAATGCCCACTTCAATGCCGGCGGCGTAATCAACGTCGTAATGATAACCATGATGACAACGGCGCCGAAAGTCGCGGGACCGATCACCGGTTCGTTAACACCGTTCGCCGACGGCAACATCAGCGTCGCGCCAATCCCTGCAAAAATCAAACCAACCTCACCACGTGGAATCATTCCGAACCCGATCGCCAAACGATTCACACCACGCTCTACAACTCCAGCGGCGCAGATCTGTTTGCCGATAATCGCCGCAATCGTCAACGCCGCCGCCAAACCCAAAATTTCAACGCGCACGAAGAGTCGCAGATCGACTTTCAGTCCCATCAACACAAAAAAGATCGGCACCAGCACCGTACTGACCGGCTGTAATAAGTCGTTTAGATCTCGCTCGACACGTCCGTCGCGCGGTTGGTAATGAACTTCGTCGAGAATCAGACCAGCCGCAAACGCACCGACAATCGGCGCCAATCCGACTTTCGCCGACGCCCACGCCAGAAACAAACAAAACGTGATCGCGAGCGTCAACAAAACTCCGCGCGTCTCCAAACGTCCCGCGCCGCGAAGCAGTCGCGGCACCAGAAAATGCCCGATCGCAATCGCGCCGACTAAAAACGCAATCGACTTGATCGCAATCAACGCTACGTCGAACATCGACAGCACGCCGCCAGTCGCAGCGGCGCGAATGGCGCCCGCTACAACCGCTAGAATCAGCAGTCCAAGCACGTCGTCGATCACGGCCGCACCCAAAATGATCCGCGCCTCGCGGGTGGCGAGTTTGCCCAGGTCCTTGAACACACGCGCGGTGATGCCGACACTGGTGGCGCAAAGAGTTGCGCCAATGAAAACGTGACCGAGTGCCGCTTGTTCTGGAATCAAATACGCCGACACTGCCCAGCCGAGCAGAAACGGCGCCACGACTCCCAACACCGCAACCAGCAACGACGACCATCCGACTTCAATCATCTGACGCAAATCAGACTCGAGCCCGACTTCAAACAACAGAATGATGACGCCAAGCTCCGCCAGCGCCGCAATCGTCGCGTCAGTCTTTAATCCTTCAGCGCCGGTGAAGCCAAAGATCACAAGGTTTCCCAGCAAAACGCCCGCCAGCAGCTCGCCGAGCACACCTGGCTGCCGCAGGCGCTCGAACAACTCGCCCCCCAGCTTCGCAATGACCAGCATGACCGCCACGCCGATCAGGACGGCCGGATCGAGTCCGTGGTTCATTGGGCTAAGATAACATCTAAATCGCTTATCGATTTGCTTCCAACCGGGGAGGTCTCTATAATGCGCCCCACTTAAGCGCTTCGCCCCGGCAGGTTGGCGCTACTCAAACAGCAAAAAGATGGCGACTCCAGTACGATGGAACCAGCGTAGACGTGTCGCGCCTTACGGCGGTTCCACGAGACCAGAAACTCCCCTCCGGTCACTCGCGGTCAGTCTGACGCACGTCGCCCGTGCTGCGCTTACCGAGCCTTACATGCTCACGATCGAGCATGAACGCATCCACCTGAATCGACTTCCCAAGGCTTTCGACGGTTTCCGCGTCGTTCAACTGTCTGACGTCCACCACGGCCCGTTTTCCGATCGCGAACAGATCGAACGAGCTGTGGACACGGCAAACCGCCTGAAACCGGACATCATCGCCCTGACTGGCGACTACATCTCGAAGGAGCGTCGTTACGCTGCACCGTGCGCCGAGATGCTGGGGCGTCTCAGGGCTCGTTACGGCGTCTATGCCGTCCTCGGAAATCACGACCATTGGACCGACGCGGCCCTGATTACCGACCTGTTTCGCGCCGAAGGAATCACCGTTTTGATTAACGAAGGCATGCACTTCGAACTCGACGGGGAAAGTATCTGGCTGGCAGGCGTGGACGATACGATGGTTGGTCTCGAGGACCTGTCGTTGGCCCTGGCGGGCGCTCGTAGCGATGAGATGAAACTTTTGTTGGCGCACAATCCCGTGATCCTTCGACGCGCCGCTCGCGCGTCGGTTGATCTCGTGCTGAGCGGTCATACGCACGGGGGCCAGGTTGCAATTCGAGGTGAGCGGAGTGCCTCGGGCCGTCCCCGCCGCCGCATGCTGAAAGGGCTTGGGCGCCAGGGAAATACGCAGATTTACGTCAACCGCGGCCTCGGCACCGTGGTGCTGCCTATCAGATACGGATGCCCTCCTGAAGTCTCTTTACTGGAACTCCGCAGCAGCAAGTAGTTCCATTGCCAATTGGCGATTGCCGGTTGCCGATTGCAATCTGCCATCTAAAGACAAGCTTCCGATCACAGCGAACAAATCGGCAATTGGCAATCGCCAATTGGCAATAACGTTAAATGTCCGCACGCATCATTACTGTTCCCAACCTTCTAACCGTTTTCCGGATGGTTTTGATTCCGGTCTTCGCGTCGTTGCTCTTTTACCAGAAGTTCGGGCTGGCGCTTGCCGTTTTCATCGTAGCCGGCGTAACTGACGGCCTCGACGGGCTTCTCGCCCGCCGTTTCAACCAAAAATCGCAACTCGGCACCATCCTCGACCCGATCGCTGACAAACTACTGCTCGTCACTGCGTTCGTCGTTCTCTCTATGCGATCGGTTTTTCCACAGCCTTTGCCGTCCCATTTGCCGGTTCCCTTCTGGGTAACAGTGGCCGTCATCAGCCGCGACGTCTTCATACTGGTGGGCGCGGCGGCAATCAATATCGTCACGGGATTCCGCGGCTTTCGCCCGTCAATGCTGGGCAAAATCAACACCACAGTGCAGATCGTCGCCATCGGCCTAATCATCTTCGCCGCCAGCGTCCCCTACGGTACGGGCTACTACCTCCCAACGGTTTACGCGACCGTCTTCGGCTTCTCCGTTCTCTCCGGCGCCCACTATGTCTTCTTCGTCTCCAAACTCGTCAACGAGGACAGATCGACGCTCAACAAAACTTGACAACAAGGCACTCAAGTCTTATATTGTCCGGGCGTTCAACTGTAGTTAGTGGAGATTAGGAGAATATGAGCAAGATTATTGGAATTGACCTCGGAACAACCAACTCGGTGGTGGCGGTGATGGAGGGCGGCGAGCCCACCGTGATCACAAACTCCGAAGGCGGCCGCACCACGCCATCAGTCGTGGCCTTCACCAAAGACGGCAGTCGCCTCGTCGGACAGGTTGCCAAACGTCAGGCCGTTACCAATCCGGAAAACACTGTCTATTCAATCAAGCGATTTATGGGACGTCGCTATAACGAGGTTTCGGAAGAGATTAAACAGGTTCCCTATAAAGTTCAGAGCGCCGGCAACGGCGACGTGCGTATCTCCGCGGGCGGCAAGGAATGGAGCCCACCGGAGATTTCGGCCATCATCCTGCAAAAGATGAAGCAGTCGGCCGAAGACTATCTCGGCCAGAAAGTCGACAAAGCGGTAATCACTGTTCCCGCTTACTTCAACGACTCGCAACGTCAGGCCACGAAAGACGCCGGCAAGATCGCCGGTCTCGAAGTGATGCGTATCGTCAACGAACCGACGGCGGCAGCGCTCGCCTACGGTCTCGATAAAAAGAAAGACGAAACGATCGCGGTTTTCGACTTCGGCGGCGGTACGTTCGACGTCTCGATTCTCGAAGTCGGCGAAGGCGTTGTCGAAGTGAAATCGACCAACGGCGACACGCACCTTGGCGGTGACGACATCGACGAACGGCTCATCGAGTGGATCATCGAAGAGTTCAAGAAAGACCAGGGCATCGACCTTTCCGCCGACAAAATGGCGCTGCAGCGACTGAAGGAAGCTGCGGAAAAGGCGAAGATCGAGCTCTCGAGCACGATGGAGACCGAAGTCAACCTGCCGTTCATCACGGCGGACCAGTCGGGCCCGAAACACCTGGCGATGAAACTAACGCGCTCTCGTTTCGAGCAGCTAGTGGATCCAATCCTCTCGAAACTCCGCGGACCAGTGGAGCGGGCGTTGAAAGATGCCGATCTCGACGCGAAGAAGATCGATGAAGTGGTTCTCGTTGGCGGTTCAACGCGTATTCCGAAAGTTCAGGAGATCGTGAAAGAGATGTTTGGCAAGGAGCCAAACAAGAGCGTGAATCCTGACGAAGTGGTGGCGATTGGCGCGGCCGTTCAGGCCGGCGTTCTTTCGGGCGAGAAGACCGACATTCTGTTGCTCGACGTCACGCCGCTCAGCCTGGGTATCGAAACGCTCGGTGGAGTTTTCACCAAGTTGATCGAACGCAACACGACGATCCCGACGCGCAAGTCGGAAATCTTCTCAACGGCGTCTGACAACCAGACTTCAGTGGAAGTTCACGTGTTGCAGGGCGAACGGCCGATGGCTGGTGACAATCGCACACTCGGCAAGTTTCATCTCGTCGGCATTCCGCCGGCGCCGCGCGGCATGCCGCAGGTGGAAGTTACTTTCGACCTCGACGCCAACGGCATCGTGAACGTCTCGGCGAAAGACATGGGCACTGGTCGTGAACAGAAGATCACGATCACGGCTTCTTCGGGTCTGGCGAAGGAAGAGATCGACCGGATGATGAAGGACGCCGAGTCGCACTCTGCGGACGACGCGCGCAAACGTGAAGAGATTG
>JAICGQ010000354.1 GCA_025923035.1 Pyrinomonadaceae bacterium
GCTGGCGGCAACTCCATCTCCCTCACGATTGGAGTATCGAAGGTCAGTTCAGCGAACAGGCGCCGGCGGGTACTGGCGGCGGTGCATTACCGGGCGGCATCGGCTGGTATCGCAACAGGTTTACGCTTGACGCAGCGTTGCAGGGACGACTGTTCTTCATCGAGTTCGACGGTATCTATCGCAACAGCGAGGTCTGGATCAACGGTCACTATCTCGGCAAGCGTCCTTACGGCTACACTAGCTTTCAATACGAACTCACGCCCCACCTGACCTATGGTTCGAAGCCAAACGTGATCGCCGTCAGGGTCGATAATTCGCAGCAACCAAATTCGCGGTGGTATTCGGGTTCCGGTATTTATCGAAACGTTTGGTTGACCATAATCGATCCGGTCCACGTTGAACATTGGGGCACGTACGTTACGACTCCGGAGGTCAGCGAACAATCGGCGACGGTCGTCGTCAAGACCAAAGTGAGTAACCGTTCGAACAGCGACGCTCCGGTTGAACTGACGACCCTCATTTGGGATGAAAATCTCAGACAACTGGCACGAGTGACCGAAAAGAACGTGGCGGCAAGAGGGCAGCGAGCTGAGATCAGTCAGACGTTGAAAGTGCCGGCGCCGAAGTTGTGGTCCGACGAGCGTCCGTACCTTTACAAAGTCATCTCAGTGTTAACGCAGAATGGGAAAGAGGTCGATCGTTACGAGACACCGTTCGGCATTCGCACCTTTCGCTTCGACGTCGAGAAGGGTTTCATTCTCAACGGGAAACCGGTGAAGATCCGCGGCGTTTGCAATCATCACGATCTCGGTTCACTGGGCGCGGCAGTCAACACGCGCGCCATCGAACGTCAGTTGGAGATCTTGAAAGCGATGGGCGTGAACGGCATCCGCACTGCGCACAACCCGCCCGCTCCTGAACTTCTCGATCTCGCGGACAAGATGGGCTTCATCGTGATGGACGAAGCGTTCGACGTTTGGAAGGTCCAGAAGACCAAATACGACTACCACCTCGATTTTGACGAGTGGCACAAACGCGATCTGGAAGACATGGTGCTTCGCGATCGCAATCATCCGAGCATCTTCATCTGGAGTATCGGCAACGAGGTGATGGAGCAACGGACCGGTGCGGATGGCGGCAGGATCAGCCGGCAGTTGGTGGCCATCGTGCGCAATCTCGACACGACGCGTCCGATCACTTCAGCCTGTAATACATTTACTCTCGAGAACAAAGTGCTGACGGAGGGCGATCTGGATCTCGTTGGGCCAAACTACAATCAGGCGAAGTCCGCACAGTTTCGCGAGATGTTTCCCGGACGGCCATTTATTTGGGCCGAGACGAATTCGGCCGTCGCGACTCGCGGGAAATATACGATGCCCTCGGATGAGGTCCGTCATTGGCCCAGGCAGAAGGAAGAGATTCTCAAACTCGGCCCTGACTTTCAGTGTTCCGCTTACGACAACTCAACCGCGCCCTGGGGCTCCTCGCATGAAGAGACGTGGAACATCGTGAAGAAGAACGATTACCTCTCGGGTATATACATCTGGACCGGCTGGGACTATCTCGGCGAGCCGACGCCGTTTCCCTGGCCGGCGGTGAGTTCGTACTTCGGTATCATCGACCTTGCGGGCTTTCCGAAAGATCCCTACTACTTTTACCAGAGCGAATGGACCAACACGCCCGTGTTGCATCTGTTCCCGCACTGGAATTGGAAACAAGACGAGAAAGTTGACGTCGTTGCTTACTTCAACAACGCCGATGAAGTGGAGCTGTTTCTGAACGGTCGTTCGCAGGGCGCGAAACGAAAACAGGGAGACGACACGCGTGTGTTCTGGCGGTTGGCGTTTGAGCCGGGCGTTTTGAAAGCCGTCTCGCGGAAGAATGGCGCGGTATTGTTGACGAAAGAAGTGCGAACTGCGGAAGCGCCGGCGAAGATCGTTCTGACTCCCGACCGGCAAACAATCAAAGCTGATGGCAGCGATCTTTCATTCGTCACCGTGAAGGTTGTCGACAAGAACGGCACGCTGGTGCCGGCCGCCGATAATCTCATCAGGTTCGAGTTGATTGGTCCAGGATCGATTGCCGGAGTTGATAACGGCAACCAGATCAGTCACGAGTCGTTCAAGGCCAAACAGCGCAAGGCGTTTCACGGAATGGCGCTGGCAATCGTGCAGTCCAAACGACAAGCCGGACGAATCACTTTAAAAGCGACGGCTCTCGGGCTGGCGCCTGCTGCAGTTGTACTGACGACACGCTGAAAAAACAATTATGAATAGACGACCAAAGTTGACCGTGTGCGTTTCGATTCTGTTATTAACCGTGTTCGCGTTATCGAACATCAACGCGCAAACACCTGAACCCTACAAAGCGACGCTGGCGATTCGTTTGGACCAGCCACGATCGGTCATCAATCGCAATATTTACGGCCAGTTCGCCGAACATCTTGGGCGTCTGATCTACGACGGCACCTGGGTGGGCGAGAACTCACCGATCCCGAACACACGTGGCATTCGCAACGACGTAATCGCCGCGTTGAAAGAACTGCGCGTCCCCGTTCTACGCTGGCCCGGCGGCTGTTTCGCCGACGAATACCACTGGCGCGACGGCATTGGACCACGCGATAAGCGGCCACGCCGGCCGAACTCGAGTTGGGGCGGTGTCGATACGAACGCGTTCGGGACGCACGAGTTCCTTGATTTGTGCGAGATCATCGGCGCCGAAGCTTACATCAACGGCAACGTCGGCAGCGGCACACCGCAGGAGATGATGGAGTGGATCGAGTACATGACCTCCGATACCGACTCCGATCTTGCCAACCTGCGTCGCCGCAACGGTCGTGACAAGCCCTGGAAGATTCCGTTCTTCGCGGTCGGCAACGAGACGTGGGGCTGCGGTGGAAATATGCGTCCGGAGTTTTACGCCGACGTCTATAAGCAGTACGCGACTTTTATCAAGAACCACTCGGGCAATAAGATTCAGAAGCTCGCGAGCGGAGGTTACGACGAAAATTACAACTGGACCGAAGTGCTGATGGCGCAGGCAGCGAAGCAGATGGATGGACTCTCGCTGCACTACTACACGCTGCCGACAGGCAAGTGGGACAAGAAAGGCTCGGCGACGCAATTTGGCGAGCAGGAGTGGCACGCGACGCTCGCACGGACGTTGCGCATGGACCAGTACATTCAGAAGCACAGCGCGATCATGGATAAGTATGATCCGGAAAAGCGCGTGGGATTAATGGTTGACGAGTGGGGCACGTGGTACGACAGCGAGCCGGGACCCGACATGGGCGCGCTGTACCAGCAGAACACATTGCGAGATGCGATTGTCGCCGGTATCAACCTGAACATCTTCCACAAGCATGCCGATCGTGTGCGCATGACGAACATCGCGCAAATGACCAACGTGCTACAGGCGATGTTGCTGACTGACAAAGACAAGCTGGTGCTGACGCCGACGTACCACGTCTTCAGGATGTACCGCGTGCATCAGGGAGCGACGTCGATTCCCGTTGAACTCAGCGCGCCGGAGTACAAGTTGGGCGATGCGTCTGTGCCGTCGTTGAGTGTTTCGGCTTCGCGTGACGCTGAAGGGCGCGTGCACGTGTCTGTTGTCAATCTCGATGCAAACCGTTCGGCCGAGATCACGGCGACGCTGTCGGGCGGTGCGTTCAAAACCGTCACCGGCGAGGTGCTGACCGCTCCGGCCGTCAACGCGATGAACACCTTCGAGCGTCCGAACACGCTCAAACCAGAACCGTTCAAGAACTACAAACTGGCGGGCTCGCAAATCAGTGTGAATGTTCCGTCGAAGTCAGTCGTAGTTCTTGAGCTTCGTTGAAGTCTGCCACACCTTACTGGCGCACGGTTTTTTGGTTTTCTGCTCAAAATTTTGTTGCCTCAGTTTGCGCACCTCTATATACTGCGCCAGCTACATAGGTAATCCCGCGATTTGCTTCTTTAGACAACTCAAGAAACGCTGATCTGACGAGAGGAGGTCACGTGCGACGCTTTGCTCCCCGGATCTTCGCACAACTTTTCGGCATAATGCTGTTGCTGGTTCCTGTCTCCTACTCCCAGGCCCAGGTACTGGTGCACGCAGATGTCCCCGCTCGAAGCCGGGCCCTTTCAAATATTCGACGCACTCCGGCCGTCGATCGGAGCAGGCGAGACAAATTGGTCCGTCAACTTGCTCTCAGAGACGACTACCGCAGGTTGCAGGTCGTTAACAACGACTTGATGAAGCAGGTATTTAAACCCGCTGACGATAATCAGACAATCACGCAGAAAGAAATCAGATCGAAGCTTGGTGAAATAAAGAAACTCGCCGAACGCCTGCGATTGAACTTCGGGCTTCCGGAAGTAGAAGCAGACGAACCGGCGGCTGATGTGGCGTTAAAGCCGGGGCTGCTACAGCTCGACAAAACTATTATGAGCTTTGTCGACAATCCTTTGCTTCGGGACCTGAGAGTTTACGACGCTGAACTGGCATCTCAAGCAGCCAGGGACCTGAAGGCTGTCTCACGGCTTGCAGAAGCATTGCGACAACTCGCAAACGAGAAGTAGACCCAACTACTTCTCCTACTTAGGCGTGTGCTTGTAAACGACGCCGCCTTTCATCACGAACACCACACGACGCACGGCGGTGATGTCTTTCAGTGGATCTCCGTCGAGCGCGATGATGTCGGCCTGAAGGCCCGGTGAGATTGAACCGATCTGGTCGCCGAGGTTGAGTGCGGCGGCGCCGATGGCATTTGCTGAGACCATCGCCGACATCGGATCGACGCCGGCGTCGCGTACGCGTTCGACGAACTCTTCCGCGTTACGTCCATGCGATCCGGCCAACGCGTCGGATCCGAATACGATCTTCAAACCCTTGACCTTCGCTGCCTGCTTCATGAAGTCGCGATACATCGGAATCAGGTCCTTGATCATCGGAAACACTGTCTCAGGGAAACCCGGCGAACCCGCAAACCTGTCTTTGTTCTCCACGTAGTTTTCAAACACGAGGCCCGCCTGCGGATCGAGCCACGTCCCTCTTTCCGCTAACAACTTCAGATCGTCATTACTTGCCAGCGTTCCATGCTCGATCTGCGTGCATCCGGCGAGACTCGCGGCGCGCACGGTTTTGCCGTAAGCATGGACCAGCGCGCGCAGTCCCAGCTTCTTTGCCTCGTCACAGGCGGCGTTCAACTGTTCC
>JAICGQ010000355.1 GCA_025923035.1 Pyrinomonadaceae bacterium
AAGGGCTGTCTGTTCCCACGTAAATTTCTTTACATGTTCCGCGCCTGCCTCAGCAAAGTGTCTTCGCGTGGTTTCATCACTCAACAGTTCTGCAATTGCTCTCGCTAGATCCTTCACGTCACGCGCATCTACGAGGCGCGCCGCACTGCCCACTGTTTCAGTTATCGATCCGATCCTGCTCGTAATCACCGCGGCGCCACAAGCCATCGCTTCCAGCGGCGGCAGGCCGAAACCTTCATACAGTGACGGGTAAACAAACGCTTTACAGGACGAGTAAAGCGCGCTCAACTCTTCGTCGCGAAGATAACCCGTAAGGCAAATTCGATCTTCGAGTTTCTTCTGTTTGATCACAGCCGAGAAGTCATCCATCAGCCATCCTTGTCCTCCGGCAATGACTAACTGTGTCGATAACGAGGTCGTGCGTACGAGTTGATCGAACGCCTCGACAAGCCTGTGCAGGTTCTTGCGGGGTTCGATCGTGCCTACAAAAAGAATGAAGTCTTCGTTAATGCCGAGACTTCTATGAAGTTCGACGACCTCAGCGCCCTCCCTCCTTTTGAACGTCGTGCGCGGCGCTTCAGGAGTGACCACTACTTTATCGGGATCGACCTTGAGCGTTTCGCAGACCTCGTTTTTTACGCTGTTGGAGGGCGTGATGATTCGGGAAGCTGATTTCGCCATCAATGGCAACCGCCAGCGCGCGCGCCGCACGAGATGTGGTTGATGTGCTTCAGGGTGTAAGAACAACGATAGGTCGTGAATCGTCACCACTGACGGGCGTCGCGACCAGAGAGGGATTTCGTAGTTCGTGCCGTGAAACAGGTCGAACGAACTTCGTAAGAGGTGCAGCGGTAAACCAACACTCCACCACCGACGATTCAACGCGCTGGGCTTGAGGTTTTGAGGTGAGACTAATGTGAATTCATCATTTGGGGCGACGAGGGCGAGGCTTCTCGCCAGCTCAAGGGTGTAATGTCCAACGCCGGTCAACTGCGAATCCAGCGGCATTCCGTCAAGTGCGATGTTCATCATTAACCCGCGCAGCGGGTGAAAGCATATAGCCTGGGGCGTAAGCCCCAGGTATCCATTAAACAAGCGAGTGGAGCCCGTGCAACGGGCGGCATCGCTGTCGCGGGCTGGCGCCGCTCTTATATTTTTGCTACCCAGGGCTTGCGCCCTAGGCTATACGCTTGCGCCTGCTTCGCAGGCTAGGGTCCGAAGCGTTGGCGATATTCGGTCGAGAAAAGAAATCCGAAGATCATGTGCCGGAAGTCTGCCGGATTGTTGTTCAGAGTGTCCACCCAGTTCTGGAAACCGATCGCGTCCGGGTCGCGGCGCAAGTAGCCGAAGTACTGCATCGCCACAAACGCGCGGTTGAAGAAACGATTCCCAACAGGCTGACTCTCAACGATGTTGCGCAGCACTTGCCCGCGATTCATCGTTCCACCGTTTAGAGCATCAATCAGGGCCCCTTTGTTTGCCACGTTGACTTCCGCATTCAACTCGAGCGCGTTTACATAATCCGCATTTGACATCGCATCGTAACGACTCTTGAACTCCGCTCGCTGCGTCCAAGCGTCAGTGTACGCTGCCTTACTCAGCACTTCCGACTCCGGCGACTGTGGTCCACCCACCTGCGCCATGTCCGGAACGAACTCCGCATACGTCGGGCGCCGATCCAGCGCTACTTCGTAGAACCGGTAAGCGAAATACCCGCGTCCCTGAAATTCAACCGACAGGAAGAACCCGGAAGACACGTGCACACGGTCGCAGAGCGGATTATCAAACTCGCCGAAACCTCCGTTGGGACACGCATTCAACGTCGCCACCCAATTCGCGAACCCAGTTGCATCAGGCAGACGGCCGAGAAAATCGATGTACTGCTGGGTCACAAAAAACGGCACGCCGTCGATTGGGTTCTGAGTGGCAGGTGTTGCATCATTTTCGTTGATCGTCACCGTCGCGGCTTGCGGTGAAACCAAGGCAGTGCCAGTTGGTCCACTCAACGTCACCGTAAAGGTCTCGTTACCTTCGACCAGCGCATCGTTGACGATCGGAATGCTAAACGACTTACTTGCCTCACCCGCTGCAAACCTGAGGGTGCCGACAGTGGTCGCATAGTCGCAACGCTCTGAAGCAGTTCCATTCGCAATCGTGCAGTTAGTTAGTCCGGACGTATCGCTCGTCGCGTAGTTCACCGTGGCCGCTGTAGATATATCACCGCTACGGTTCACCACCACATTTACACTGTCGGCAGCTTCAGTAACAGCGTAGGTCGCCGAACTCAGACTCAGTTGAGCAGGCCCGGCAGCCGGCACTATAAACTGGCCGGGACTCGTAGCTGTGCCATCAGCGGTCGTAACAGTGATTGGACCACTCGAAGCACCAGCAGGAACGTGCGCGACGATTTGCGTGGTCGAATTAAGCGTGAAGCTGGCGGCAACGCCGTTAAAGCGCACGGCGCTCGGATTAATAAAATTGGCGCCGTTGATCGTTACGGCTGTACCCGTCCCGCCCGTGCCGGGTGACAATCCTGAAATCGTCGGCACTAAGTCTTCAATGCCGTTAATTGAAAACGGACCTGACATATTGAAGAAGATATTTCCCACTGCTTCGACTTTGACTCGCGCGTGGAAAGTGGCCGTGCCGGGTATCGTGACCGTCTCGGAACCATCGTTCGGAGTGTTGTTCGTCAGGATAATGGGAAAGGTCTGTCCGTCGTCTCTCGAAAGAGTAATTTTCACCGCGTCGCAGCTCACCGGTGCGTTATTTGTATTAGCAACATTCCACGTGACGGTCTGCGAACTCTTGGTGTTCCAGGTTGCCGGTTGACCGACCGTAAACGGACCAGCATCCGCTCGCACATTTACCTGCGTTGCATCGGAACTGACGGCTCCACCTCCGCTCCGGTTGTCGCGCACAGTCACGCGAAAGTTCATGGTGCGCGTCGTCACCGGCAACGACTGGCCCAACGTGCTGCACGATGGACACAGCAGGTTTAAGAGGCTTGGGAAAAGACGTGAAGGATCAGTCGTGGGCGCTATTGAACGAAAGATCGGGCGCGTGCCGTCGTCTGTATTTGGTGGTCCAGCATTGCCGAGATCAAACTGCTCCCAGGAATAAGTCAGACTATCTCCATCGGGGTCGCTTGCCGTGGCGGTAAGCATGAAAGGAGTGCTCTGAGGAATCGTGTAACTCAACCCGGCGTCAACGGTTGGTACGTTGTTACCGTTCGGAGTCACAGTCGGACACGAAGCGCCATTGCCGGTCGTAATATAAGTTAGGATCTGCTCGAGGCTGGCGGTGTGGAAGTAGGTGTCCGACGACATGAGATCTTCCAACCCGCAAGCAAACCGGTAGCCCATGATCGTGGAACCGGTTCCCGGTTCGTATGCTGTCGACGGCGATCGTTGAGCTCCACAGGTTCCTGTGGTCGCGTTGAAAGTGTGTGATGCGCCAAACTGGTGTCCGATCTCGTGGGCGGCGCTGTAGTAGGCAATAACACTCGACGGCGGCAACCCGCGCGCGATGCTTACACCGCGCGCCTTGCGATCCGCGCGACACACGGCCTGCAGAGAAGCAAGGCCTTGAAAAGAGAACCCGGAAAAACTCGGCCTGCCGTCAAACACGTGACCGATATCGTAGTTGGCGGAACCGATGACTGAATCGAGCCTGGCTTGGTTCTGTCCGATCAGGGCGTTTGCATCGTCACTGGTGTAGCCATCGGTGGTCGTGTCGGTAAAGATAATCGAGTCTTCATTGGCGATCAGAACCAGGCGCACCGCTACGTCGCGTTCGTAGATGGCGTTAACGAGATTGACTGTCGTCGTGACCGCGGCTAAACCGCCGCTCACTGTTCCACCGCCAAAGGCTTGCGTGTACTCGGCCGTGGCAGCTACCGCCAGCCTGTACGTACGCAAAGACGAACCTGAAGACACGAGGGCCGAGACATCACTCGTCTGTTGTAGCGCGGCGACTTCCGTATCCTGAGTTGCGCCATCGACCGCGCACTCCATCGCACCTGCCGGCGTGTCACCCTGGAAGTATGCGATGTATTCCGACGTTTGATTTGGTCCATCGGGTTCGATCAGCACTGTACCGCGCGTGGTGAGGAGGATTCCGTGCAGACCGTGTGGCGTCCAGTCGAAGCGAGTGGTGGCTGGTTCTCCATCGATGCTCTGGCCGCGGTATGTTCGTATCTGAGGAAAACGCGCCGCCAGCGCTTCCTCCATGATGGGCGACTCCTGAATTTGAAATCGCTTGAGTGAGCCATCCGGCATCGGCAGACTGATGATCGTATCACCCGAGCGTGCAGCGGGGGTGAACTCTCTTGGCGCGCGTTGCAGCAGAGTTTGTAAATGGATCGTGTCGAGAGTTAGTGCGCGATACCTGTTGGGCCTGGCTGTTCGTTGTACCTGAGTAGTGGCTTTCAGGTTCTTATCGCGCCAGAGAGCGTCGGACGGGTGTTGGGCGTTGATTTGGAAAGCCGATTTTACTTCCGCTGCGGCACTAACAATCCGAGAATTCACCGACCAGAAGCTCGACCCAACGGCGAGGGCTAACAGCGCCGTGAGTAAAACCAAAATTCTGCGATGATGTGAGTTGAGCATTGCACAAAAAATCCCGTTAATCCTGGTAATCATGTTAATCCTGTGAAGCTAACTTTTGGAGCATCTGCACAACGAATGTTTTACAGGATTTCAGGATTAGACATGATTTACATGATGATTCTGACAATCACTATGCGGACACCTGCTTCGCAGGTTATGGTCCGAATCTTTGGCGATACTCAGTCGAGAACAGAAATCCAAAGATCATGTGCCGGAAATTACTCGGATCGGCATCCAGGGTGTTGAGCCAGTTCTGGAAACCAACGGTATCCGGGTCGCGCCGCAGGTAGCCGAAATACTGCATTGCTACAAACGCGCGATTGAAGAAACGGTTCCCAACAGCATTGCTTTCAACTATCTCTCGCAGCACTTCGCCACGCGTCTTCTCGCCACTGTTGAGTGCGGCAATCAACGCGGCTTTGTTCGCCAGCGTCACTTCCGCATTGCCCTCGAGCGTATTCACATAATCCGCATTCGACATCGCATCGTAACGACTCTTGAACTCCGCTCGCTGCGTCCATGCATCCGTGTACGTCGCCTTACTCAGCACTTCCGACTCCGGCGACTGTGGTCCAC
>JAICGQ010000356.1 GCA_025923035.1 Pyrinomonadaceae bacterium
CGTGCAGACGGGCAGTCCGGGTGCGGTCGATATCACAGCGGGTGAAGTGCATACGATCGCGATGCCGATCATCCGTCGCATCGCGTCGGAAGTGCGGACGATGTTGACGGAACTGGCGCCGGAAGTTGCAGGCGACGTCTATACGCGTGGCGTGATCCTGACGGGTGGCGGGGCGTTGATGGACGGACTTTCGGAGTATTTAGAATTCGAGCTTGGCCTAACAGTCCGTGTCGCCGACGAACCACGTTACGCGATTGTCCGCGGTCTGCAGCAATTTTTTGACGAGCCGTTGCTGCTGCGACGCGTCGCGCGCACCGAACCAAATCCGCTGATCGACGTCGCCGCCGGCGAAATCTGAATCCCGACCAAATGAAGATAACGGATTTCTACAAACGCACGATCACGGTGGCGCGCATTTTCGGGATTCCGGTACGTTTTGACTATCGCTGGTTCATCGTGTTTCTGCTGAGCGTTTGGCTGATTGCGGCGAACCTTTCGCGCGGCGGCATGTGGGTCGGCAGTTACAAGATGGTCCCGCTAAGCGTTACCGCGGCGTGGATACTTGCCATCATCACAACGCTCGGACTTTTTCTTTCAGTACTAGGCCACGAGTTGTCGCACGCGCTGATGGCCCGAGCTGAAGGAATCGAGATCGAGGAGATCGTCTTACATCCCTTCGGCGGACTCGCGCGGCTGCGGAACGAGCCGGAAAGCCCTCGTGCGGAATTCAGAATCGCAGTTGCGGGACCAGCCGCTAGTTTTCTGTTCGCGCTGATCAGCTTCGTCCTGCTTCTGCCGGCGATGATGGCCGAATACCCGAACGTAGCGGGCGTCCTCTTACTTCTCTGCGGCGGCAATCTTTTGCTCGCGGTCTTCAATCTCTTTCCTGGTTATCCACTCGACGGCGGACGCGTGTTACGTGCGATCCTGTGGGGACGAACCGGCGACATCAAAGAGGCGACGCGTCTGGCCGGAATCTGCGGGATGCTGATCGCCGCGATTCTGATCATCTTCGGCGTGTACATGGCGATCGCGCCGAGTTTCCGATCGTACTTCATGGGTTTCTGGTCTGTACTCGTCGGACTGTTCCTCTTCGACGCGGCCTTCAGCGTCGTGAAACATGTTCGCGGGCGGGTTCAGAACATCGTCAAGGAAGCGATGTCGGCGCCGTTTGCGGTCGAACCGGATTTGTTGATCAGCCAGTTGATCGATTCAGTTTTGCCGCTGCACCGCCAGGTTGCGTTTCCCGTGGCTCTCAACAAGCGGCTTCACGGAATCGTCTCTCTCGAAGATCTGAAGACGTTGCCACGCGAACGCTGGCACCTGACGAAAGCACGCGATGTCATGCGTCCCATTGCGCCACGGTTTTTCGTCGAGCCAAACGCGACGCTCGACTACGCGCGCGAATTAATGAAGCGCAACGGGATTGGTTCACTGGCGGTAGTAGGAAAGAACGGCGAACTGGTCGGATTTCTTCAAAGTGGCCGTTTCAAGCGGAAAAAGCGCTCGCCTCAGGAATCCTCCTAGTTTTCTTCAAACCAGAACCCAGATATAATCCGCACGGACCTTGCATTCTCATAAACTAGGGGCACGCTACATGCTGGAAGCGCGTCGCGGAGCCCGTGAGATGAGGAGTTCCTCGGTTCCAGTGTATCCGGAGAAACTAAGTTGCTGCTGCCAAGCCGAGCATCGTTGTTCTACATATTTGATAACGCGAGATGTTACTACTACTGCCATACACCGAGTATTTGAGACGGATGATTGAGCCGCGCAACGTCGCGGACATCATCTTCGTCTTCTTGCTCGTGTATGCGGTTTTGAAACTCCTGCGCGGCACACGCGCCGCGCCCATGGCCGCCGGAATCGCCGCCCTCGTTTTCCTTTACTGGCTTTCGATCAAACAGGATCTTGCGACGCTGGAGTTCGTCTTAAGTAACGGGCTTCTGTACATCGGTATCGCTATCATCGTCCTGTTCCAATCGGAAATCCGTCAGGCGTTGATCACGTTTGGAAATCGTTTCCGCGTGCCGTTTTCGCGTCATCGCGGACAGTTTGGCGAAGGCATTTACGACGAAGTCATTCTCGCTGCGAGCACGCTTGCTTCGGTGAAGACGGGCGCGCTGATTGTCATCGAGCGAAACGTTGGTTTGAAGAACGTGACTGACGGCGGTGTCCAACTCGACGCCGAACTCAGTTACGATCTGCTCGTCAGTATTTTCAACACCTCGAGTCCGTTGCACGACGGCGCGGTTGTGATTCGCCGGCATCGCATCGCGGCGGCATCGTGTTTTCTTCCGCTGACACTCAATCCACGACTCTCGCGCGATCTTGGTACGCGCCATCGCGCGGCGATCGGCGTCACTGAAGACACAGATGCGGTTGCTGTCGTCGTGTCGGAGGAAACGGGCCTGCTTTCGTTTGTGCAGAAAGGCGAGATCAGGCGCGGTCTGGATCCGCCGAAACTGCGCGCGGCCATCTTCGAGGCGCTCGGTGTTGGTCCAAAAAAAGAGAAAGAACAGAAGGTTTCGGAAGCGAATAGCGAAACTGAAGAGATCGCGTCAGTTTAGATCGAACCACTATGCCGTTTCAGGATGTAGATGACGTTGAGACTCCGGAATTCGAGCACCGGCCGAGTCGCGCCGCGAAGTTCGCGCGCAAGATCTTTCTGGAAGACTGGAGTTTGAAACTCTTATCGCTCGCGATTGCGCTCGTGCTCTGGTTGGTTGTGACGGGGCAGAACGAGCCGGTGACAGCGCACGTCAACGTCCAGCTCAACTTCATCCGTCCGCAGGCGCTGGAGATCAGTAACGATCCACCCCGCTCAGTCGATGTGATGCTGACCGGCAGTCGAAACAAGCTGGACGATCTTACGGCGCTCGACCTCGTTGCCACCGTCGACATCAGCGATCAGCAGCCCGGCGAACGAGTACTTCGTTTGGCTGACAAAGCGCAGATCTCGTTGCCGCAGGGTGTGAAAGTCGACGGGTTTCAACCCAGCGGGATCGTGATTCGGCTCGAACCGATTATCGAACGTCAGGTCGTGATCGAGCCCAAGCTCGAAGGCAAGCCACCTGAGGGATATGAGGTTTATGCGGTTCGACCGAGCAAAGGAACCGTTGTGGTGCGTGGACCGGAGAGCCGCGTGGTGGCAATACAGAAACTGGTGACGGAGTCGATCTGGCTGTCGGACCACAAGGAAACGTTTACGGCCTCGAATCTCAATATCGACGTTCCTGACACGAAAGTCGATCTGCTGGATCCGGTTGTCAGCGTCCAGGTCGAGATTGCGGAACGAGCAGTTGAGCGGACCTTCGAAGGCGTTCGTTTTGCCAACGTCGTCTCCGGCGAGTCACCAACGATGTCGGTCACTGTTTCGGGGCCGCCTAATGTCCTCGACAAACTTAGGCCTGAAGATTTGCAGATCGAACTTGCTCCCAGCGGCACAGGCGCGCAAATGGAGCGCAAGCTGCGAGTAGCGCCCGAACTCGAAGGAAAAGTTACTTTGAAGTCGATCAATCAGGGATCGGAGCAATAGGTATTGAAACCTCTCTTTGGCACGGACGGCATCCGAGGCGAAGCCGGACAATTTCCACTCGACGCCCCCACAGCCAGCGCAATCGGTTATTCACTAGCGACGCATCTTTCAAACACAACCGGACCACCTGAGATCGTTATTGGCAGAGACACGCGCGAGTCGGGCGACTGGCTCGAGCAAGCGTTGATCGACGGTGCAACGCGTGCCGGCGGAAAGTGTTTGTCGGCGGGTGTCATTACAACGCCTGGCGTCGCTTTTTTGACGAGAAAACTCGACGCCGACGCCGGTGTCGTGATCAGCGCGTCTCACAATCCTTATCAGGACAACGGTATCAAGATCTTTTCGCCTTCGGGCGAAAAGATGGACGACTCAGTCGAGCGGGTGATCGAGGCCGATATCTTCGCCGGCGTTTCACCGGAACCTCCGTCATCCGAGTCAAAACCACCCGCGCCCGAGCAGGAACACGAACTCCAGCAACAGTACCTGGCGTTTCTTTCGGATCATATCGGTGAGGGTCTCGATTTGCATGATCTGAAAGTGGTGGTTGATTGCGCGAACGGCGCAAGCTCGGCGCTCGCGCCGGAGTTGTTCAAACGCCTCGGCGCGCAAACGATCGCCATCAACTGCAATCCCGACGGACGAAACATTAACCTCAACTGCGGTTCGCTGCACATCGACTCTCTACGTGAGCAAGTCGTCGCGCACAAGGCGGATCTCGGCGTGGCTTTCGACGGCGACGCGGATCGATCGCTCTTTGTCGATGAGGTGGGAAACTTTGTTGATGGTGACGCGACGCTCTGGGTGCTCGCAAACTACCTCAAGGCTCACGGCCGTTTGCAAGACGACACAGTTGTCGCGACCGTGATGAGCAATATTGGTTTGGAGATCGCGTTGCGGGCCGTGGGCATCAAGCTGGTACGCACTGACGTCGGCGATAAGTATGTCCTTGATGAACTGCAGCGTAGAAACGCGAGTCTCGGCGGAGAACAGTCCGGCCACATCATTCTTCCCGCGCTGAGTCTCGCCGGCGACGGCATGATCACGGCGCTCTCGCTGATCAGGGCGCTGAGCGATTCCGGAAAGTCACTGGGGCAAATGACCACAGGTTTTCAAACCTACCCACAGATCCTGCTCAACGTCCGGGTTCGCGAGAAACGCCCGTTTAGCGATCTCTCGTCTGTGCAAACGGCCGTGCGCGAGGTTGAGACGGAACTCGCGAACAAAGGCAGGTTGCTACTTCGTTACTCAGGAACGGAGGCGTTGGCGCGCGTGATGATCGAAGGCGAGAACCAGCACCAGATCGAATCTTACGCAGAGAAAATCGCCTCAGCCATCAAGCAGGAAATCGGCGCCTGACTGAAGGTCACCCTCGCGTGAAATTTCTACACGCTGGACAGAGAAATATCTACACAATGATGGTGTCGAGCGACGACGCGAATCCGCTCGTTTTCGCGTGTTGCATGGCTTTTGTTTAAGAAACCTGAGTTAGTTCACACTGCGGAAAAAAGGCTCTTGCACGGCACAGCCGTTGCGGTGTATATTGCGGGGCAAGAGAGACGGTTGGTGGATCCTCCGTCTCAAGTGGTTGCTGGGGTGAGGACAGTAACCACGAATATGGATGGGCGCGACGCACTCCCACGTA
>JAICGQ010000357.1 GCA_025923035.1 Pyrinomonadaceae bacterium
CATGCATTACGCGTGGGCCGCGCCACCAGCGGCGAAACCCGGCGATGAAGAAGAGACAGGCGTCGCACTCCTCAGCGTGTATCCGCTGTCGGACGTGCGACGCATCGTCTTGCCGCATGAAGGTCCCGGCAAGCGACGTCGCGTCGCTATTGGCGCGACGGTTGAAGTTCACGATCAAAAGTGGCGCGTGTATTCAATCCACGCCGAAACGAGAATCTCAACCGCCAAAAAGATCGAGCAGTTCAAAGCGATACTCGACGACCTCGCCCAGTACCCGTCAACCATGCCCGCGATCGTAATGGGCGACTTCAACACCTGGGAAGCAAACTCAGATACTAAGACCATCAAACTGTTCACAGATGCAGGCATGCGGACGCCTTTCGGTGCGCACTCGACCTTCAGACGAAAGATCGTGATCATGCCGATCGAGTTCAGACTTGACTGGGTATGGTTGCGCGGACTGGAGGCTGCCAGTTATGGTATTGATCGCAAGGTGGAGGTTTCAGACCATTGGCCGCTCTGGACCAATGTCAAAGTGCCTTCAAGCGGCGTGAAAGTCTCCCCGACAAAACAGTAGAAGCATGATCTGTCCTAACTGCGAGCGAACGGCGCGTTGGACCAGGCGGCGCTGCGCTGCGTGCCGGACCAAGTTTCCCATCTGGTATGTGACCGCGGCGCTGATGATTGGCGTCGCGGTCTATGCTGCCTTCCTGGTAATTGAGAATATTTTTTAGCTCAGCGTTATTTCACGACGATACTGTTCACGCTCAACGCGTTTCCAGTCGCTCGTTGTAAATCCGCGATGGCCTTGTTCAGATCCGTTTGGGCCTTCAACTCGAGCCCGCGCGCCGTCGTCAACGCCGTTTGCCGCTCCAGCACTAGAAACGTCGTCGACTGACCTGCATCCAGTTTCCTCTGCTCACTCGCAAACTGCTGTTCGTTGGCTTCGCGCGTCGCGACTGCCGCACGCAAGCGCGACTCAGCACTGCGCATCGACTGCAACGCGTTACGAACGTCAACCTGAATCGCCTGCTCGAGCTGTTCGCGCTGCGTCGCAATGCGCTCGCCTTCGACCAGCGAACGTCCCAACTGCGCTTCCGCCGTGCGGTTCCTGAACGGCAAACTGATCTGCACGCCAACCCGGAAATTGCCGTAGCGGTTCGCCAGCAGGTTCTGCAACGACGCTCCGTACCCGCCTAAAAGATCCGGCGAGAAAGTCTGCGGCGGAACGATCGGCAACGGCTCGAGACCCGCCAGCTCCGAAAGTTGGTCCACCCGTTGTCGCACTTGCACACTCGACGCGGTGAACGGATTCACTCCCGCCGTACTGACGGCGCCCGCCAGACCGTTGACGCCGTAAGTGCCTACGAGATCGACTCCGGGTTTCGTCTGGTCTTTGTAGAAGCGCTGATCGATCTCGTTGATCTCCTTCACCACGTTCGACTGCGCCAGCTCCGGACGGTTCTGCATCGCGGTCTGCAACGCATCCGGCAGCGAAACAACCGGTACCTGAAGATCGACCGGATCGGTCGGCACGATCGCCTCGGCCCAAAGTGGCGCTGACTGGTTCTCCGCGATCAGATGCTTCAAATTGTTCTCCGCACGCGACACTTCTTCCAACGCGCTGAACACACCCTGCTCGTACGTTGAGATCTGCGCTTCCGCGGCGACGATATCGATCGGAGCGAGCGACCCTTCCTGAACCAGGCGTTTGTTGTGCGTCAACTGCGTTTGCGCGACGGTCACCGCGTCGCGTTGCACTTGCAAACTGCGCAGAGCAAACACGAGGTCCCAGTAAGCGCGCTGCACGTTCGTGATCGTATCGATCGCACGTTCGCGAAACTGCGCGTCAGTCAACGACAAATTCTTGCGTGCGATCTGGATCTGGCGACGACTCTGATCGATCTTCAAACCACGCCACAACGGCTGCATGTAAGTGAACGACAACGAACTCGGATACTGCGGATTCAGCGCGACGAACTCGTTGTTCGTCGTGAACCTGCTCGACGAGAAGTCGAGTCGATAATTGCCGCCGCCCACTGGCGACTGACCTTCGAGCCGCACGTTTCCGGCATAGTCGCTCTGAATCGTCGAGCCATTCTGACCACCACTCAAGAAGCTCGAGATCGGATTCTCGATGCGCTCGTAAAACGACGAGAAATTGAGGCGCGGATCGTAAGATCCCTGCGCGCCGAGCAGATCAAACTCCGCAATGCGCACGTTCTCACGCGCGACCTCGATGTCTTTGTTGTTCTCCAGCGCCATCGACAACGCTTCGCGCAGCCCGAGTGGTCGCTGGCGATTCATGTCGACGCCGACGCGATTCAGCTCCGGCAGCGGCTTTTGCGGCGCGCGGAAGTCGGGCGCGACCGGCGGCACCGGTAACTGTTGTATTTCCTGGGCGCGGGCTGTGCCGAAACCGCAGGTCAAAATCAGTAGAATGAATATTGTCTTTCGCATTGCTTTACCCTAGTGCTTCGAAATCAAAGAAGCCGTCGCGTTTGCCACCTTGCGGCGCACGCGTCCAAACACCGCGTTGCCCGCGCTCCGGATGCGACCCCACACGCGGCTCCGCGCCAGATCGTCAAACAACGAATAGAAGACCGGCACCGCCAGCAGCGTCAGCAACAAACAGAGCGACTGTCCGCCGACAACCAGCACGCCGATCGAACGGTTCGTACCCGATCCTGGACCATGCGCGATCGTCAACGGCAGCATGCCCGCCACCAACGCGATCGTCGTCATCAGAATCGGACGCAGACGATCGCGATTCGCTCGGATGATCGCCTCGAACCGTTCCATGCCGCGTTCACGCAATTGGTTCGTGTGGTCTATCTGCAGAATCGCGTTCTTCTTGACGACGCCGAACAACAGTAACAATCCGAGTCCGGAGAAGATGTTCACCGTCTGTCCGGTCATCAAGAGCGACAGGATGCCGAAGGGAATCGCGAGCGGCAGCGTCAACAGAATCGTCACGGGGTGAATGAACGATTCAAACTGCGCGGCGAGCACCATGTACATGAAGACGAACGACAGCAGGAACGCGAGACCGAAGTAGTAACCGGCGCGTCCGAGTTCTTTCGAGCGTCCCGCGAGGCCGGTGCTGTACGACGGATCGATCTTTATCTCCCTCGCAAACTCGTTCAGCTTGTCGATGATCGCCGCTTGCGATCCGCCGGGCCGGACGTTGCCGAGCAACATCACCTGGCGTTGACGGTTCAGACGATCGATCGCGGCTGGACCAGTTCCTTCTTCGAAGCGCACGAGGTTGTCGAGAGTTACCCAACCGATCTTCGTCGAAGAAACGATCATTCGCTTCAACCCTTCAACGCTCGTGCGAAACTCGCCGATGGCTCGTACTCGCACGTCGTACTGGTCAGTGCCGGCATTGAACGTCGAGACTTTCTGACCGGCAACCAGCGTGTTGATCGCCTGGGCGATGTCGCCGACTCTGACACCCAGGTCCGCCGCCCGCGCGCGATCGATGACGACTCGAACTTCAGGCTTGCCGCTGATCAATGTCGAATCGGCGTCCACGACGTCGGGAATCGTCTTCATTTTCTCGAGCAACGCATCGGAGTACTGCGTCAGCTTCTGTAAATCCGGTCCGCCGATGACGTACTGAATGTCGGCGTTGCGGAAACCACCACCGGAAATCGCGGCCACCTGCTGCACGCTCGTGCGCAGTTGTCCGGGATACTGCTGCACGAACTTCGGCAACACTTCCGAGCGTGCGCGCACCATCAGTTGCTCCTGCGAGACGTCGCGTTCCTCGATCGGCTTCAGTTTCACGTAGATCGACGCGGAGTTGACGAGCTCCTGCTGACCGCCGCCGATCGTCGTCAGCGTGTCAGTCACGCCGGGAAGACCGCGAATGTCGGTCGCGACGCGCTCGGCCAATGCCGACGTCGCCGCGAGCGTCGAGCCTTCCTGCGCTCGCACGTTGATCTCAAACTGCGACTGGTCGTCAACCGGCAGGAAGTTCTTACCGACGAACTTGAACAGCGGGAAGATGCTCACGATAACCAGAACGCACGCCACCACTATGGCCCAACGATGCGACATGGACCACGTCAACATCTTCGTGTACGTGCGATCGATCGGACGATAGAACCGCGACTCTTTCGAACCGCGATCGGCAGGCTCCGTGTGTTTTTCCAGCGGGCGTTCCCGCGAATCATTGCTGCGGCGGATCAAACGCGCCGCGAGCATCGGCGTCAGCGTGAACGACACCAGCAACGACACCGCGATCGCAAACGACGACGTCAAACCAAACGACGACATGAAACGTCCGACGATGCCGCCCATGAAACCGACCGGCAGAAACACGGCGAGCAGCGACAGCGTCGTCGCCATGACCGCGAGGCCGATCTCTTTCGTACCTTCAATCGCCGCCTGGAACGGCGGAATCCCCTTCTCTTCGACGTAGCGAAAGATGTTTTCCAACACCACGATCGCGTCGTCGATCACGATGCCGACCATCAACGTCAGCGCCAGCATCGTGATGTTGTTGAGCGTGAAGCCCATCGCCGCCATCAGACCGAACGTCGCGATGATCGACGTCGGAATCGCGAGTCCGGCGATCAGCGTCGAACGAAAACTCCACAGGAATACGAAGACGACGATGGCGGCCAGGATGCTGCCCTCGATCAAGTGCGTTTGAATCGCGTTAATCGAGTTCTTGATGAAGATCGACTGGTCGCCGACGACTTCAGTTCTGAATCCCGGCGGCAACGTCCTGCTGATCTCCTGTAACTTCGCCTTCACCGCGTCGGCAACGGCAACGGTGTTCTGACCCGATTGTTTCGAGACGATCAGCGTCACCGCCGGCTGACCGTTCAAACGCGCTTCCGTACGCGGCTCTTCCGCGCCGTCTTCCGCGTAACCGACGTCGCTGAGTTTGACTGAATAAGTTCCCTGGTTAGCGACGATCAGATTGTTGAACTCGGAAGGTTCGACGATGCGTCCCATCGTGCGGACTGTCAGCTCGCGGGCGCCTTCGTCAACACGGCCGCCCGGAACTTCCATGTTCTGCGCGCGAACGGCATCGGCAACCTGCGCAACGGTCACGTTGAACGCGCGGAGTTTGTCAGGATCGACCCAGATTTGAATCTCGCGACGGCGTCCGCCAATGATCTGCACGTCGCCG
>JAICGQ010000358.1 GCA_025923035.1 Pyrinomonadaceae bacterium
AAGGTCTATTCATGGCAAGTGAAAGCGATCAAAGACGGCGAGGAGGTTACGTCGCCACGACCGCCGGCGCCGCAGGCAAAGTTCCGTGTTCTCGATCTGGCGAAAGCGAACGAAATCGCCAACGCACGTCGCGCTTATGCAACATCACACCTAACGCTGGGCCTGCTCTACGCAGACGCCGGACTATTGCGCGAAGCCGAACACGAGTTTCGCTTGCTGCAAAAAGCAAACCCAAATTCCGATCTCGCCCGCAACCTGTTACGCCAAATTCAATCTTTACGACGCCAGTAATATCCCGTCCTTTTCGGCAACTTTCTCTTGAGTAACGTTCAAGCGATTCGCTTGAAATCCTTGGTTACTCACGAAAGGGAAAGAAATGAAAAGATTCATTCGCATTCATTGGTTACTTTTGGGATTGCTCCTCGTTGCCGCTGCGGTTTTACTCAAACCTGAGAACACTGCCATGGCGCAATACGGCCAACAGTCCTTTTTCGCACCCAAGGTATGGGTCAACGATCTTACCCGAGGACAAGGATGGGCCGCCGAACATCCGCGTCTACTTGCCGACATCAACGGCGATACCAAACAAGACGCCGTCGGTTTCGGCAACGACGGAACATGGATCGCATTCTCCAACACTACACACTTCAACAATCCGGTCCTCGCGCTAAACAACTTCGGATTCGTCGCGGGCACCTGGCGTGCAAACTTGCACGTGCGCACCGCAGGCGATGTTAACGGTGATCACTTCGACGACATCGTCGGCTTCGGTGACGCCGGTGTTTACCGCGCGCTCTCGACCGGCAACGGTCTTGGCCCCGCAGACTTCGTCGTTGCCGACTTCGGCTACGACCAGGGCTGGCGCAACGATCTGCACGTCCGCACGCTGGCTGACGTCAACGGCGATACGCGCAAAGACATCGTCGGCTTCGGCACACACGGTGTTTGGGTTTCTTTGTCGATGTCTACGGCAGGAGATTTCTCCGCTCCGTTTTTCGCCGTCGGCAACTTCGGTACTAACCAGGGTTGGAACAACGCCGAACACGTCCGCACACTCGCTGACGTCAATGGCGATACCAAGCAGGACATCGTGGGCTTTGGCGATCACGGCGTGTGGGTGTCGTTCTCGAACGGCAACGGGTTCGACGCGCCGCAGTTCATGATGGCGGAGTTTGCTCTGTTCGCCGGCGGTTGGCGCGTGGACCGTCATCCGCGCATGATGGCCGACGTCAACAAGGACGGTTACGCTGACGTCGTTGGCTTTGGTTACGACGGCGTATGGATCTCACATTCAACCGGCACCAGCTTCACGGCGCCGCACTATGCAATCGCTGACTTTGGTTACAACCAGGGCTGGAGGGTCGGCAGGGATCCGGTTTTCGAGTCAGACGGTCACGCGCACACGGGCTGTGCAAATTCGAATTGCGAACACGGCGCGAATCCGCGGTTCGTGGTCGACTTAAACGGCGACGGCTATCTGGACGTCGTCGGGTTCGGCAGCGACGCAATCTATCGCGCTCTTGGTGATCCGAACGGCTTTCAGACTGCTCGCGGAATGATTCGCGATGTTGTCACAGCGTCAGGCTTTCCGTGGCATGGATACGACGACGTCGTTCCGACTTTCTATCCGCGAATGGCCGGTGACGTGACCGGAGACGGCATGGTCGATCTCGTCGCGTTCGATCATGATGATGTTAAGGTCATCGTTTCGAGCGATCAGGCGCCACCGCCGGTGCCGAACGTACCGGGTAATCCGCAGATTACAGGTTCGACGCCAACGTCGCTTTCCGTGAAGTGGGATGATCTCAGTAACGACGAACGCCGGTTCTTTGTTTACTTCTGGCCGCAGGCGAATACGAACGATTCTCGTTTGATCATCAGACCGCAGAACGAAACGACCGCGGTGCTGAACGATCTCGAACCCGCAACCGAATACTGTTTCAGCGTTCACGCGGAAAACATTTTCGGCATCTCCGCTGGCACGCGCCGTATTTGCGGAAGCACAAGCAAGGAAGCTCCGCCCACGCCGACGCCAACTCCGACGCCGATGAACGGGTTCAAGCAGATCGACGTCAAGAACTGTGCTGCCAACGGCGTGACTCTTTGGACCTTGAACGCGCAGAACGTTTGGACGCAACACGGAACCGCACCGTCGCAATTGATCAACGGTTCGTGTCCGTCAAACGCGGCCTTGAAAACCGTTCCACTGCCGGATAACCAGTGGGTCTTGTTTGTAGCGGTGGATCCAAAACTCTGTGGCGGTCAGAACGATCCGAACATCAGCTCCTGTCGGAAATCCCAACAGGCGATTTTTGGCAAAATGACTGGACCAGCGTTCCTGCACCTGATCAACTGACGACCTCTCGAGGTTAACAACAACTGAGGGCGCGCAGGGGGCCTACCATCCGCCGAATGCGCGCTCTTAGTTATCTAAAGGTCTGAAATTCCCGCCCACGTGAGTGGGTGAATACTTCAACTGCAACCTATGCAAGGAACCAAGAACTGCTGGAAATGCCACCCACGAGAGTTGGTGGATCGTTCATTTCGCCCTGAAACCTTCCACCAACTGTCGTTGGTGGAATTCTTTGCAGGCTTCATCGAGCTTCGTAGGCTGGAAATTAACAATCCACCCACCAACGAGTGGACGGGATTGCACACTCTGAAGAAAGCTGCGCGCCGCTTGGTTTATCTGCCGTCGCCGACCAGCACGAATCCAGCCCAGTAAAACGGGTGACTCGTTTCCGGGTTCTTCATCAGTTTCAACGCGGCCTGTCGCAACGCGTCCGACTTGGTTTTGGAGGAGGCGGTGGACGAGATGAGGGAGCGATGGAAGTTGACCATCAAATCGCGAGTACCGGCGGACTCGACTTTCCATTGGCTGACGACGATCGACGGCACGCCGGCAATGAACATCGCCCACGAAAACCCGATCATCCCTTCGCCCGCGCCGATACGACCGCGCGCCGTTTCACACGCCGAAAGCACAGCCAGTTCAGCCTTCAGATCGAGTTGCATCAACTCCCACGCTTCCAGCAAACCATCGTCGTTTGGTCCACCTTCGGCGAGTGTCAGGTGTGAATACATCGGCGAGGCGTTGTTGAGCGTGCCGTGCGTCGTGAAGTGAAGAATACGTGCGCCACTCGCTTCGCTCTTCAAACGATCTTCGCGGGCCTCGCTTCCGACATAGACCTTGCTGCGGGACGCACCGTACAACCGGCCGAGCGCTTTAACTTCCTCAACTGCTTCCGGCAACGGACCGAGAGTGTGATTGCGCAAGGTTGATGCCGTGCGCTTTACACTTTCCGCGCCCGCCTGCGGATCGCCGAACGCGAGCAACGTAGCCGGGCCGTTGGTCGCGGGCTGATTCATTCGTCGCTTCGTCATCTCGCGCAACACTGTCAACGATGGCGCGTAGGTGATCGACGCGGTTTCGATCATATAGCGATTGTTGTTGTTGACCAGTGCCTGAAATGGCAAGTCCCAAAGACTACTGTCAGGCGCAATGACGATGTTGTTCTTGCCGCGAAGCTGCGACTCTGCCGGTTTGAGCAACACATCGTAAAGCTTTACAGCGGAACCGCGGAATCCGAGGTCCCGCGTCGCGAGTTGTTGACGGAACGATTCGATCTGCGTCGCGAGCTCGTCTTGTTTAAGCGACAGCGCGTACGCCTGAACTTCGACCGGCGCCGTTTCAGAGGGTTTCGTGATTACAAATAGGTACGTCTTGTCGTTGGTGACAACATATTCAAGCAATGCGCTCGATGCGTCGGGGAGCAGGCTCGCGAGTTCCTGAACGTTGATCACCGGAGCTTCACCGCGTTGTGTCTTCAACTCCGGGTGTGCGGCGTAGAGGCCGTTCTGAAAGTCTTCGAAATCGAGTCGGGCCTTTTCGAGTTTAGCTTCGACTTCACTGACGCGCGATGCATCCTGCTTATCCGATTGTGTCAGACGCGCGAGTTGTCTATTGAGCTGCGTTAGATCCGACCGCAAACGCCGTTCTTCTTCCTGCTCGGCCGCAGTCATCGTCTTGTTCACTCGCGTGCGTCCTTGTTGCAGCATCTCGAGTAGCACACGGGCCTTTGCGCGCTCGGCGAAGATCAGAGCTTCCGCCGGTTGGTTCTCTTTCACCAGCACGCCGAGCAAGCCGTGATGTGCCCCGAGTCCAAGCTCGAAATAACGCTGCCGCTCCTGGACGCCGCCGGCCGCCTGCGTGCGCAGCTTTTCGATAATCGAGATGGCCTCGGTAAAGGTTTGCCGTGCTTCCTGAAGACGACTAAGCCCAACCTGCGCATAACCCTGGTTGATGAGTGCCACGTAAAGATCACCTATGCGTCCCTTCTCACGCGAAAGCACCACAGCTTCCGCACCCACTTTCACGGCTTCGGTGTAGTTCTCCTGGGCGATGAGAACAGCGGTGATGTTGTTGAGCGTGACAACTGTGGCTCGCCTGTTCCTCGCAGCATCCAATCCGCCGAGCGCCGCTCGGTGATAGGTCAACGCTTCGTCATAACGTTTTTGTTCGGCGTAGATCTTGCCGATCTGATCGCGCACCATCGCCACCCCACCACGATCGCCGAGGCTTTCCATCTGTTTCAGAAGCTGTTGGTAGATCTCGAGGGCACGATCCAGCTTACCCTGCGCCAGGTACTCGACTCCCAAGTCATGACGGAGCATTGCGATCGAGATCGTGTCTTCCAACTCCTCTGCGAGCGCGAGGGCTTTTCGCTGATGCGCCATTGCCTGCACGCTATTGTTCTGCATTCCGTAAATGATCGAGAGCTTGTAAAGACCAGTCATCATGCCGCGGCGGTGGTTCGACTCTTCCGACAGGCGCAACGATTTTTGAGCAAAGTCGAAGGCGCGACGGTGATCGCCGAGCGAACGGTACAGGCTGCTGAGATTCTCCTGCGCGAGCGACATGCCGCGTTTGTTCCCCTCAGCCTGATACACCGTTAATGCCTTCATGGCCGCAGGCACTCCGTTTTCGTGATCGTCTTGTGAGTGTTTTAAGAGTCCAAGATTCAACCACGATCCGGCGATCCCGGTCTGGTCGCCGATTTTCTCTGCGACCGCCCGCTGCAGGAGGATGTATTGCAT
>JAICGQ010000359.1 GCA_025923035.1 Pyrinomonadaceae bacterium
CACTGAATGGACCGGGAACTTTAGCGGATGCGGTAGGTGCGGCCCTTCCAGACGACGACGATCTGGCCGTCGAGTTCATCGGCGATCGTTTTGAGCGATGGCTCGTCGCCAACGAGGGCACGATACTGCTCCGAGCCTCGCGCAACGCTGGTGATCGGCTTCGACGAGTCGTAAGCAGTGTCGATCCAAATGCCTGCACTCTTGCGGAAACGCCGGCCGGCGACGGAACGCGTTTCGGCCGTCTCCTCTGCGTCTTTCGAGTCTTCTATTGATTTTGACTCTGCCCTCGACTTCGCGGGCGCGCGCGAGAGACTCCCGCCGCCCATCGGCGATGCGCCGCGTTGCGCGGTTTTGACCTGGACGTCGTTCCTCGTTGTTTGACCAGGCGTTACCACTACGTTTTCACCGCTGTTGTAATCGCGCTTGACTGGTTCGTTAGGAGCAGCCTGCACCGCAACCGTTTCTGCTTGTTCTTTCTTCGTCTTCGCGGAATCCGCATTCGCCGGTGCCGGCGGTGGTTCGCTTTGCACAATGGGCGCCGCAACTTTTGGTGCAGCGGGTGCAGCGCCAGCGGAAGCGCCGGCCGTGTCGCCTCGCGCATCTGCATCGTCCGCGGGTTTCGCACGCTCGGACTCTTTCGAAGCCAGAGGTACAGCTTCACGCTGCGGCGCTTCTTTGGTCTCACTCGTGTTTGTGAGACCGTCATTAAACGCCTCCGGCGACGAAGAAGCCGGCGCCTCCTGCTGTGGCATAGGCGCGGTCACGGATCTCGTCTCTTCGCTGAGTTGGGCGACGCGTCCTCCTTGCTCCGAGCGGAAGACAAAAATTCCCACCGCCGCGATCACGATCAGGCCCACTGCCGGAACTGCATAACGCAACACCATCGGCGAAAACAGGCTCGCCAGAAAACTCCTCAAACCCGAAGGCGCAACTGCACTCGGCGTTGGCGGCACCGTGACCGGACCTTCCGCCGCGCTGAGTTGAGCCACAAGCTTGCGGCAACTCGAACAGTCAGCCAGGTGCTCCGTGTAACGAGCACGCGCGGCTGCCGGCAACGCGTTCGCAACGTACGAGTTCAGTTCGTCGGCATCGAGATGCTGCTCTGCTGTTTCAGAGACAGGAACACCGTTTCGCCGGCTTAACTGGCGTAATAACAGATCAATATCGTTGTTCGGTTCCGGTCTCATCTCCAACTTAAGAACGTACGTTTAGCCATACCTTGCACGCGCGCGCCCGTCATCTTTGGTTCAAAAGCGCTTCCATGTCCGTATCTAATTGTTGCCCCACCTCGGAAAATGATCGCTCAGCTTCCGCCTTTGTCCAACCTCGCTCGCCGACCAGGATCTCGCTTACGCGTTTGCGCAAGTCGGTTTGTATGCGCGTCAAACGGCGGCTCGCAGTCGCTTCGTGCACGCCGAGTATCGCGCCTGCTTCACGCAATCGCAGGTTGTCGAAATAGTAAAGCTTCACCAGTAAACGGTCTTCGGCATTCAACCCCTGTACGGATTTGCTGAGCGCCTGTTGCAACTCCGTCCGGGCGTAGCGATTCGACATCGATTCTTCCGGATTCTGCATTCCCGCCAGCGCCGGTTGTCCATCTGCAACATGCACTTCCTGCGCGAGTCGATCGAGATCGGCGTCCTCTTCCGTCTGCACCAGCTTCGACTGTTTTCTAAACGTATCGACTGCTAACTGCGCTACGACTGCGCGCAACCACCCGGCGAGCGAACCGCGGCCGGAATAATAAGCCAGCTTACTTGCGGGCCGCCCGTCGGAACGTGTGCGCAATCCGTAGAGTTCCGCCCAGATCGACTGCGCCAGGTCTTCAGCCGCGTCCTCGCCCGAACTCGCCGAACGCGCTGCCGAACGAACCGCGGGCGTGAAACGTTCGACCAATTCCGACCATGCTTTTTCATCGCCACGTTCACAAGCGACGATCAAACACAGATCGTCGGCCTGGAGTTCATCGATAAACTTCGAGATTTGCTGCCGCGAGGTGGTCGGATCGTCTCGCAACAGGTACTTCTCAACTGCTGCTCCGATTCGTGTTACCAGATGCTCCCGTCCCAGCGAACGGCTGTCCGCGGCGCGGCCAAGTAACCGGTCCGCCCCTTCCTTCAGAAGAGTTTCGATTTCGCGGCTTTGGGATTCCACTCGTATTACCGGTTGCTTTGATGCACAAACCGGAAACACGGATTATATTCTTGCAACCATGCTGCGCGTTACGGAAATCTTCCGCTCGATACAGGGCGAATCGACCCATGCCGGCCGTCCGTGTACGTTTGTGCGGCTGACTGGATGTCCGATGCGTTGCGTGTGGTGCGACAGCGAGTACACGTTCACGGGCGGCGAACACGTCTCGATCGACGCAGTGATGGACCAGGTCCGCGCGTTTGGCGTCAATCTCGTGGAAGTCACCGGCGGCGAGCCGCTCGCGCAGAAAGAGGCGTTCGAATTGATCCAACGACTTGGCGACGAGGGTTTCGAAGTCCTGATCGAAACCGGCGGCTACGTGTCGACTGCCGGCCTGGATCCGCGCGCCAAAGTGATCCTCGATATCAAATGTCCGGCGTCGGGCGAGGAGCCGCGAAACGACTGGTCCAACCTCGAACGCCTGCGTGCCGATCGCGATGAAGTGAAATTCGTTATCGCCGACGAAGGCGACTGGCATTACGCGAAAAAAGTGATCGAACAACACGATCTGCAAAATCGTACGGCGGCGGTTTTGATCTCGCCGGCGTGGGGACAAATTGATTTACAGCAACTCGCGGATTGGGTCGCGGGCAGCGGTTTGAAGTTGCGCATGCAGTTGCAACTGCACAAGTACATCTGGGGTCCGGACGTGAAAGGAGTTTGATGGGCGGCTCCGAAGAACTCGCGACTGAAGTCGAAGAGGTGGGAGCAATCAGCGAGCGTCGCTTAGCGATCTGTCTCGTGTCCGGCGGCATGGACTCGTGCGTCACCGCCGCGATCGCGCGCGCAGAGAACGACGAACTTGCGTTCTTGCACGTCTCCTACGGACAGCGTACCGAACAACGTGAACGCCAGTCCTTTGAAGCGATCGCCGATCATTACAACGTCACGTCTCGCCTGGTTGTCTCGTTCGATCACCTCGCGCGCATCGGCGGTTCCTCGTTGACTGACAATCAGATTCCCGTAAGCACGCCCGACCTCGCGAGCCGCGCAGTTCCATCGAGCTACGTGCCTTTCAGAAACGCACACCTGCTCGCAACCGCGGCGAGCTGGGGTGAAGTAATCAAAGCGAGAGCGATCTACATCGGCGCTGTCGCCGAAGACTCGTCTGGTTATCCCGATTGTCGCCCCGAGTTTTACGCCGCATTTCAGCAAGCGATCGACGTCGGCACAAAGCCCGAGACGCGAATCACGATCGAGACTCCGGTGATCGCGATGCGCAAGTCGGAAATCGTTCGCCAGGGACTGGATCTCGGCGCGCCGTTGCACCTGACGTGGTCGTGTTATCAGGCTTCCGATCGCGCCTGCGGGAATTGCGATTCGTGCGCCTTGCGACTGCGCGCATTTCGCGAAGCCGGAGCCACGGATCCCATCGCGTACATGCTTGACAGTAGTCGCTCAGCTTATTAAGTTTAGGACACTTCTCAGAGTTGCTTATTGTTACAACTAGACAACAGTGGGCACGCATCTTACTGGTCTGTCTCGATACGCGAACCCACGCAGATGGAGGAATCTTTAGATGATTGGCAAATACTTTTTCGGAGCGCTTGCAGTAGCAGTTCTCGTTGTTTTCGCTTCGATTAGCGCGGTCGCCCAGGTCGGCGAACTCCGTGGCACGGTGATGATGAAGCAAGCCGACGGCACAAAGGTTCCCCTGGCTGATGCGCAGATCGACGTCTTCCGTACGGACATCAAAGGCGAATATAAAACCAAGACGAACAAGAAGGGTGAGTTCGTCTTCGCGGGCATACCGTTCGTCGGCACTTATGTTGTAGCCGCGAGCCATCCGACCGCATCGCCGAATTTCATGCCCGGAGTCAAAGCCGGACGCGGCATTCCCGTTGAACTCGAGGTAACACCCGGTTCCGGAAAGCGCCTGACGTTCGACGAGATCAAGAGCGCGGGTGGCGCAAACCCCGCCCCGGCCGCAGGCAGCGGATCTTCAGGTGGCAACAGCGGCGGCGGTGAGAGCGAAGCCGATAAGGCCAAGCGCGAAGAGCTGCTCCGCAGGAACAAGGAGATCGAAGAGGGCAATAAGAAGATCGAGGCCGCAAACGCCACGATTGCGCGAACGTTCAAGGCTGGTAACGAAGCTCTCACAGCCGCCACAGCAGCGACGAAGGCCAAGCAGGGCGACCAGGCGATTCAGAAGTATACCGAGGCGGTGGCTCAGTTCGACGAAGGCCTCGCGGCAGACCCGGAGCAGCCGGCAATCCTGACGAACAAAGCCGTGGCGCTAAAAGGTCGTGGAGTTGAAAAGTACAACGCCATGATTCAGAACAAGAGCCTCGATGAAGCAGGCAAGGCGGCGGCGCTCGAGGGTGCCAAAGCCGACTTCAAAGCCGCCGCGGAAGCGTCGAGCAAAGCGGTGACGCTGATCAAAGCGCAAACCGTTCCGACCGATCCGGGCGAATTGACCCGCTTCAACGGCAACAAATACGCCGCCATGCTGACGCAGTCCGAATCGATGCGACTCTTCGTCAGCAAGGTCGAACCGGCTCAGGCAGCAGCCGGAGTGACGGCGTTCAAGGACTACATCGCAGTCGAAACCGATCCGGTGAAGAAGATGAAGGCCCAGCTCGACATGGCGCAGATGTTGATGGACTCTGGCGCCCCGGATAAGGCGTTCACCGAGTATCAGGCAATTCTCGAAGCGCAGCCTGAGAACCCGGACGCCAACTTCGGAGCAGGTATGTCGCTCTTTGCACAGGCGCAACCCGCAAAATACCAGGAAGCCGCAAACTACCTGCAGAAGTTTGTCGATAAGGCGCCCGACGGACACCAGTTCAAAGACGAAGCCAAGATGATTCTGGCGGAGATGAAGAAGACCGAGAACATCACGCCGGAGAAGTCGAAGCCAGCTCCGAAGCGCCGTCCATAACCCATTCAGACC
>JAICGQ010000360.1 GCA_025923035.1 Pyrinomonadaceae bacterium
ATTGACGGCATCGTCTCGATGGTTGACGAGTTTGATCTAAACAAGCGCACCGGTATCGATCTGCCAAACGAACTGGTTAGTTGGACACCGTCGCGCGAGTTCAAACGACGCATGCAGCCGCGCGATCCCGAGTGGCGGGATATCGACACTGTCTATGCGTCGTTCGGACAGGTGTACGACATCATCACGCCGATTTCATTGATCAGGGCCATTTCGGCCGTGAGTCAAAGCGGCAAGATGTACATTCCTCACTTACTGAAGGAAATCGAGCCAATCGGCGCTCCCGGCACGCCCGATTTCAAAGGTCCGGTCGGGTTCCAGCCGCTGGACCAGTCACGTCCGAATCCGAAGGTCATTCCGATTCCGCCGGACATTCACGACGTCGTCGTGGACGGCATGTGGGCGGTCGTCAACGCCGGCGGCACGGCGGGACGCATCAAGATGGATGGCTTCGACATCGCGGGCAAGACCGGCACCGCGCAGGTCGTCGCTCTCGGCAAGGACACAGGCAAGAACAAGGACCACTCGTGGTTCGTTACGTACGCGCCGGCTTTCAAACCGGAGATCGCGATGGTTGCGCTGATCGAAAACTCAGGTTTCGGCGGACAGCACGCGGCGCCGGCGGTTCGCGGCGTGTACGACGTTTACTATCGCAAGACGCGACATCAGGAGCCTCCCGGCGCTCTCCCTAAGCCCCAGATCGCGAAGAAAGAAACTCCTAAAACAACCAAGCCAGCAACTGCCGCCGCGCAGCAACAGGCAGTCGTGAGTAATCAGTAGTTAGCCGCAATCGGCGTTTTTAATGGTTGCAATTATTCACAAACGTAGTTGGCGTGACTTCGATTGGATTCTCGCCTTCCTCGCCATCGGCATCGTGCTGTTTGGCACGATCCAGATCCGCAACGCGCAACCAACCGAAACGTACTGGGTGAAACAACTCATCGGCCTCGGTATCGGTCTGATCGCGATGCTCGCAATCGCCTTCACCGACTATCGCAAGCTTTTGAACCTCGCGCCGGCGTTCTACATCTTCGGACTGATCCTCCTGGTGATCGTCTTGATTCCCGGCATCGGTCTGAAGATCAACGGACAGCGCGCGTGGATCAAAGTCTATGGTATCGGACAGTTTCAGCCTTCGGAGTTTGTGAAGGTAACAACAGCAATGATGCTGGCGCGTTACTTCGGCAAGCACCGCTTGTCGGCGCTCTCGTTGAAAGAGATGATCGTTGGCGGGTTGATACTCGCGCTGCCGATCGCTCTGATCATGCTCGAGCCGGACGCCGGATCGGTCCTGACTTACCTGCCGATTCTCGCGGTGGTCTTGTTTCTTTCCGCGATTAAATTACGGCTGGTCTTCGCCAGCATTCTGATTGCCGTGGTGATGATTCCCATGGCATATGTCGTCGGAGTCAAGACCGGGTTCGTAAAGGACTATCAGCAACAACGGATCAATGTGATTTGGGAACCGGAGAAGGCCGACCGCAAGGGCATCGGTTATCACACTTGGCAATCGATTCTGACTGTCGGCGAGGGCGGTCTGGTGGGTTCACGCTCGTCGGTCGCGCATTCGCAAAGCGGGTTGAAGTTTCTTCCCGAGCCGCATACTGACTTCATCTACGCTGTCACCGCGGAAAACACGGGCTTCGTCGGCTGCGTGCTCGTGTTGCTTGCGTACATGGTGTTGTTGTCGCGTCTGATCACGTGCGCGCGGCGCGCCTCAGATCGGTCGGGCATGCTGTTTATCATGGCCTTCGTCGGCGGACTAACGTTTCAAATCTTCATCAACATCGGCATGGCGCTCGGCATCGCGCCGGTCATCGGCGTGCCGCTGCCGCTGATGAGCGCCGGACTGGCGTCGCTAATCGCAACCTTTATCGCGATCGGATTTGCGATCAGTGTGCAGTTGCGGAGGTTTGTGAACTAGCCATTATCTCCCTGGATCTGACAAGAACTTCCTGACGTCAGCTTTCGAACGCAGCCACACTACTCGCTTCCCGTCCGAATGCTCGCGAATCAATTCCACCACGCGCGGCCGCGAACGCCGCGAGAAATTCCATACCCAACTTACAAACTCCGGATCGAGCTTCTCGAGACATCCCTCGGCCATGTCGGGTCTTCCGCCGCGGCGATACTGCAAATTTCTTTTCATGATCCGCCACAAACACAAGAGACGCGGCAGATCGAGAAAGACGATGGTGTCGCACCTGCGGATTCGTATGTCGAGCGTTCCGGAGTAGTTGCCGTCGATGATCCACGAATCGCGATCGACAAGCTCAGCGACTGTTTGCAACCACTCGTCGCGCGGTGTTTCCACCCAACCCGGTCGCCAGTAAAACTTGTCGAGGTGATGAACTTCGATATTCAGCAACTGTCCGAGTTTGGTGGCGACGGTCGACTTGCCTGCACCACCCGAACCAATTACTAAAATCCGTTTCATCTATGACCGCGAGTGACCCTGCCGATGCGCCGATCGCCGTTAAGCATGAGTTCGCATGCCTTGTACGCGTACTCTTCGAAATGCTCCAGCCGCGACGCGAGAATAATCCAGGCGTTGTTTCCTGATTTCCAATGGTAATGGCGGGACAATTCGGGAAACTCGCGGCCGAGACTATCGATGTGCTCTGTTGTCGTGAACAACCATACGCCGTTCGACCCGGGTTGTTTCACACTGTTTCGCAACGCACACAAAAGCATCTCGCCCAGATAGACATACGTGAAACCAAACATCCGTTTGATCGTCGGGCGGATCGGTTCCAGTTCGTCGATAACAAAGGGAAACGGATACACCGGCATCGGAGTCAATTTCTTCCGATTCTGATTCATGGTTTAATCTGTGTTACACGAAGGAACACACGTTTATGGCCCCAACACTTTACCGAATCATTCTTCAGGTCGACAATCTCGATCAGGCTGAAGAATTCTACGGCAGGTTGCTCGGCGATCGCGGACGCAGAATTCCGCACGCCTCGCGTCATTACATCGATTGCGGTCCGGTGATCCTCGCGCTCGTCGACGTCGCGGGAGAGAACATTCCCGATCTGAAACCGCAACCGCTTCCCGACTACATCTATTTTGCCGTGAGCGACGTCGATGCCGTGCACGCGCGTGCGCTCGAGTTGAATTGTCTCTCTACGGAAGACGTTCACGGTGAGTCTGCGGGCGACGTCGTTACGCGTCCGTGGGGTGAGAGATCTTTCTACGTCCACGATCCGTGGGGCAATGGTCTTTGCTTCGTTGACGAGACGACACTTTTCACCGGCAAGTAATCGATGTTAGAGAACCCAACCTATCAAGCAGCCAATACCGCAGCGCCAATCGTCGAAGAGCATTTCGCGCGTCATCTGGAGGAAGCGCGGAAGAAAGGCGAAATGGACCTGGCGCCGAAGCCTGACGCGCGCGCCGTCGCGGGCATCATTAACGCCACTTTTTGGGCCAGCTTTCGACCCGAGGAAGGACGCTTTCCGAAGATCTCGCTGGCCTATCTGCCGCCGGAGATGGCTCGTCAGCCGTTGGTGTTCGAACACTCGCTGCCCTTGACTGCGGGTGTCCTGACAAAGCTCGCGCCGGCGGTTGAACGTCCGGAGATACATCTGGGCGTGTGGACGTTCGGCGATGAGTTGCGCGTTTGGGGAGCGACGCGCGTCATCCCGAGTTTCTGTTTCGTTCTCGAAGACGTGGAACCGGGACTGCTCGTCGTTAAGCACCGGCGGCTGGATGGTTTTGGTAAGTATGCGAACGTCGTAGTGCTCAAAGGCGAGCAGGTGAAGGTCATCGACGAAGCGGGCACGAGTTTGCCCGACTGTCCGGCGTTGCTGCGTGCGTTGCTCGCTTTTACTGCCGCGGCCACGAATGGACCACACCATTCGTTGAACGTGCTGGTCCAACTGTCAGCTTCGATGCGCGCGCAGGGACATGGCGGCAGTTTGCTTGTCGTGCCTGCGGGCACGGAGCGCTGGCGTGAGTCGATTGCCCAACCGATTCTGTATTCGGTTACGCCGCAGTTCTCCAGACTCGCCGATCTGCTGCGACAAAAGGTCGACTACGACGATCGGCGCGAGTGGGAGATCGACCTGCGTCGCGCGGTTGACATGATCGCCGGATTAACGGCGGTCGATGGTGCGACTGTGATTAACGATAAGTATGAGCTGCTGGCGTTCGGGGCGAAGATCGCGCGGCCTGACGGCATGCCGCCGGTGGATAAGTGGGTGATTACTGAGCCCATCGTCGGCAATGTTCCGATTATCGTTCGTTCGACGGAGCATGGTGGGACAAGGCATTTGTCGGCGGCGCAGTTTGTGCACGATCAGCGCGATTCATTGTCGCTCGTGGCGTCGCAGGATGGGCGGTTTACGGTGTTCGCCTGGTCGCCGTGCGAGGGGATGGTCCATGCGCATCGGGTGGAGACGTTGTTGATGTAATGAAATTGGTTTTACTTCTATCGCTGTTCATGTTGCTTGACGACTGGCCGCAGTTTCGCGGGCCAACCGGTCAGGGTGTCTCCGAAGAAAAGGGACTGCCGCTGACGTGGAGTGAGAACAAGAACGTCCGGTGGAAGGTCGCGATTCCGGGACGCGGATGGTCTTCACCGGTGATTCAGGGAGAACGCATCTGGCTGACGACGGCGACCGAAGAAGGTAAATCGCTGCGCGCGATCGCGATCGATCGCAACACCGGCGCGATCGTTCAGAACATCGAAGTCTTTCGTCTTAAATCAGCAAAGCTGGCAAATGCGAAGAACAGTTTTGCGTCGCCGACGCCGGTTGTCGAAGGTGATCGCATCTATCTTCACTTCGGCGCGTTCGGCACTGCGTGTATCACGCAGACGGGCGAGATCGTTTGGAAGACGAAGCTCGAATATGACAACGGGCAACACGGGACTGGCGGATCGCCGGTCGTTTATCAAGACCTGCTGATCGTTAGTTGTGACGGAAACGATGTGCAGTTTGTGGCGGCGCTCGACAAGGCGACGGGTAAAGTTCGCTGGAAGAAGATGCGCGAGGGGTACCAGGCGTATACGACGCCGCTGGTCGTGTCGCTACCGGAAGGCGATCAGCTGATCAGTCCGGGCGCC
>JAICGQ010000361.1 GCA_025923035.1 Pyrinomonadaceae bacterium
CCTTCGAACTGAAACGGCTTCGTTACAACGGCGACCGTCAACGCATCGAGCTCGGTCGCGAGTGAAGCGATGATCGGCGCGCCGCCTGTGCCCGTGCCGCCACCAAGACCGGTGGTCACAAACACCATGTCAGCGCCTTCGAGCACTTCGATGATCTTGTCAGTGTCTTCGAGCGCAGCTTCGCGGCCAACGGAAGGATCGGCGCCGGCGCCGAGACCTTTCGTCAAACGGCTTCCGAGTTGGATCTTGATCGGCGCGCGCGAACGTTTGAGTGCCTGCAGGTCGGTGTTGGCAACAAGGAATTCGATGCCTTCGATACCGGCCTCGATCATGCGGTTGACCGCATTGCTGCCACCGCCGCCGATGCCGATCACTTTTATCCGCGCCCCGGTAAGTGGCGGATCATCATCAATGAAAATATTAATGCCGGTTCCGGGTTGACGAGTGTCCGGTGTCATAGTTAGTTCCTCTCTCCCAAAACGGGATGGCTTCCAAGGCCGCTTCCTTCTATGTTGCGTATCCTGAGCCATCGGCATCGATATCTTGCGGACAATATCTTGTGCAACCGGGGCGACAGCATACAACAACTTGTCAGAAAATACTACCGAAACGATTTTTAAATCGTGATACGAAATGCGTTAGCTTGCCTGTCGATCCGCGACGACTGACTCCCGTGCGAATCTCTGCCGCTTGCGTGCGATGGGCGAGCAGCGCGAGACCTGCTGCGGCTGCCCACGCGGGGCTCTGAATGTCTTCAACCAAACCGCCAAAACGATCGCGTTCGGGAAAACCGATCCGCACCGGCGCGTCGAAAACCTGCTCGGCGATCTCCGTCATGCCGTTGAGCAGCGCGCCGCCGCCAGTCAACACAACACCACTCGACAGTTGACGTTCCCAACCTGCGTCCTTGATCTCGTCAGCGACGTGCATCAACACTTCTTCCGCACGCGGTTGCAGAATGTCGCAAAGGATCTGTCGCGAGAGTTGTCGTGGTGGACGCCCCCCGACTGAAGGCACTTCGACCAGCTCGCCGCGTTCCATCTCGCTCAACGAACTGCTGCACGCGCAACCCACAGTGCGCTTGATCTTCTCCGCTTCCGGTATCGGCGTGCGCAGGCCGAAAGCGATGTCGTTGGTGAAATGCGAGCCGCCAAGCGGGAACACAGCCGTGTGCTGGACTGCGCCTCGCTGGTAGATGATCAGTCCGGTTGTTTCCGCCCCCACGTCGACGAGCGCCGCGCCAAACTCTTTATCATCTTCAGTTAACGATGCTTCCGCGGCAGCGAGTTGCTCCAGGACCATGTCCGCGACAACGAGTCCGGCGCGGTTCACGGCGTTGATTGCGTTCTGTCGCGCGGTGACTGGACTGGTCACGATGTGGACCTTCACCGCGAGACGCGCACCGATCATTCCGACCGGATCGTTGATGCCGTCCTGATCGTCGACGATGAATTCCTGCGGCAGTCGATCGACGATCTCGCGACCGGCCGGAAGTTGAATCGCACACGCGGAGTCGATCGCGCGGCGGACATCTTCGGCGACGATCTCGCGATCGCGTCCGGAGACAGCGACGATGGCCTGGCCGTTAAAGCCAAGGATGTGCGAGCCGGCGAGATTGATCGTGACTTCTTCCGCTTCGAGTCCGCTCATTCGTTCCGCGTCTTCCACCGCCTTCTTGATCGCGTCGACTGCAGCGTCGGGATTGACGATCACCCCCTTGCGCAAGCCGCGCGCTTCCGCTTCACCAATGCCAACTACTTCGAGCAATCCGCCTTCGCCTGGCTCACCGGCAATACACGTGACCTTGCTTGTCCCTATGTCGAGACCGATTGTGTGTTGCGTGCGCTTGGCCATCGGGGTTTGCTCCTAAGCGACTGTCCTTTCGTTTACCGTCGCGCCGATTCTGACGGATCGGCGATCATCTGATTGCCGGTGATTAAACCGACGATTGCTCTTTTTCCCTGCGCGACATCGATGTAACTGAGCAGTGGTCCACGAGACGTTTGACGTTGTGTATCAAGGACCGCCAATGCTTTTGAGAGACGTGCGGCTTGATCCTGTCCGCCGAGCCGGATTTCGATTTGGGCATCATCGCCTGCGAGCTGTACGCGCACGTCGCGAAGATCCTGGAGATTGACTTCACTCACGCGCTCGGAGATCGACTGCGCATCCCACTCGCGCTGAAATTCGAGAAACGTGCGCAGACGTTCGCGATTGCTTGCTTGCGCGGCCGCCGACTCCTCTTCGTTCCAACCGCGCAGCAAAAACGCCGGCATCTGATCCGTCGGCGACATCTCGCCGAGAAACACGGCATCGTCGTCGACCCACATGAAGCGTCCGCCGCTGGTGCGCACGACTGCGCGCGGCTGGCGTTCGGTGATGCGCACGCGAATGCCGTCCGGAAGAACGCGCGTTACGATCGCCGTGCGGACCCACGGCAAACTTTCGAGGCGCCGGCTGACCTGTTCGAGATCCGCGCGCCACACGCCCGTCTCACCAACGTCACGCAGCACTGTTGCTTTGATCTCGTCGTTTGAAGCGCGCACGGCGCCGCGTGTCTCGACGTTGCGCACTTTGAAGAAGTCAGCAGACGCTGCCGCGCGGTACCCGACGAGACCAACGAGCGCGATGATCGCGATCAGACCGATCCGCAGCGCAAGCGGAACGTACCCGACGAGCGATCGCAAACGCGCCGCGATGCCTTCGCCAGTTTCCCGATCGCGCCGGGCGGGTCGCTGAGTTGACGACGATTTTGTTTTACCGATACCGGTCCGGTTGCCCACTTTCTGGGCCATGGCTTGATCTCTCAAGATTCCTGCTCCCCTTTCTCCGATGGCGGTTCAGGGTTTGAGCGCCACAATTCAACTTCGTACTCCAACTCGATTCCCTGCTCGCGTCTGACACGTTCGCGAATCTCCTCCGCCAGTGCGAGCGCGTCTTCGGCGCGCGCGTTCTCGCCTTCGGTGACGATGAAGTTGGCGTGAACCGGCGAGACAATGGCGCTGCCGCGACGCTGTCCTTTCATACCCATGTCGTCGATCATCTTCCCGGTGCCGATCGTGCTCGCCGGCGGGTTCTTGAAAAAACAACCTGCGGAGCGCGAGCCATGTGGCTGCGACGCTAGCCGCCGGCTCTTCGCCTCGTCCATGCGCTCTTTGATCTTTTCCGGTTCGTCGGGTGTCAGCTTTAGCGTCGCGCCGAGCAGCAGCTCGCCTTCTTTGAACGACGTGTGTCGGTAATTCCACTCGATGCTTTCGCCGGGAACATCTATCACTTTGCCTTCGCGTGCGACGCGCACTGTCTCGGTTACGGTGCCGATCTCGTGATCGTAAGCGCCTGCGTTCATCCAAAGCGCGCCGCCGACTGTTCCGGGAATGCCGCCGAGACCTTCGATTCCCGAGAGTCCTGCGCGCGCGACGTCGATGCACAAGCGCGGTAACGAATAACCGGCGCTTACCGACACGCGATCGCCTTCGATCCGCACTTCGCCTTTCAACTCACTCATGTTCAGCACGACGTAGTGATGATCGTGATCGTCGGCGAGAACGTTGCTGCCCGATCCCAGCGGACGCCAACCGATGCCCGCCTGGTCCAACTCGTAAACGATCGCTGCGGCTTCCGCTTCAGTCTTCGGCGAGATGACCCAATCGATCGCGCCGCCGACGCGCAGGCTCGTCAGCTCCGCGAAACGGCGACCGCGTTCGGCGCGCACGCCGAGCCTGTTGGCGATCTCTTCGATTAACTCGGATTCAGAAATCATCAGAGTCAAGCCTTCTGCTCACGCAATAAACTCAATAACTGCTCACTAACTCGATTCACTGTTCCCGCGCCGAGTGTCAACACAAGGTCGCCGGGTTGGACGCGTTCGCGCAACGCCGGCGCCGCATTTTCGAGTTCGCCGACGTAGTTGACGTCCTTGTGACCGAAACGCTTGATCGCGTTCGTCATTGCTTCTGCCGTAACGCCTTCGATCGGATCTTCGCTCGCAGCGTAAATGTCGGTGATGAACAGTACGTCGGCGTTGTTGAATGAACGCGCAAACTCCTGCATCAGATCATGTGTCCGGCTGTAGCGATGTGGTTGAAACAACACAACGATCCGGCGTCCACCGGAACCAAGCTTCGCTGCGGCGAGCGTCGCGCGAATCTCAGTCGGATGATGTCCGTAGTCGTCGACCACGAGAATACCGTCCACTTCACCTTTCGCCTGAAACCGCCGTCCGGCGCCAGTGAAGCTGTGCAGCCCTTCGACGATCTTTTCAAACGGGACTTCCAACTCGAACCCCACCGCAATCGCCGCGAGCGCGTTGTAAACGTTGTGCACGCCAGGCACGCGCAGCACCATCTCACCTACCACATCCGATCCGCGCCACACGTTGAAACTCGATCCGAAATTGCTGTCATGACGAATACCATGCGCCGAAACATCAGCCTGCGCGCTCAACCCGTATGTCAGGCGGCGACGTTCGAGTAGCGGAATGATCGCCTGCACGTTCGGATCGTCGAGACACAAAACGGACGAGCCGTAGAACGGAACTTTGTTGACGAAGTTTGCGAAGCACGTCCGCACGTCGTCCATGTCGTGGTAGTAATCCATGTGCTCGCGATCGATGTTCGTGACGACGGCGATCGTTGGTGTCAACATCAAAAACGATCGGTCGCTCTCATCCGCTTCGACCACCATCAGGTCGCTTGTTCCAAGGTGCGCGTTTGAACCGAAGGCGCCAACAACACCCCCGACAACCATTGTCGGATCGAGACCTGCGTGACCGAGAACAGTCGCGACCATCGACGTCGTCGTCGTCTTTCCATGCGAACCGGCAACGGCGACGGTGTGCGGCTTGAGTCGCATCAACTCCGCGAGCATCTCGGCGCGCGCAATCACGGGAATCGATCGACGTTGCGCCTCGACGACCTCGGGATTGTCGTCGCGGACGGCAGTCGAACGAACGACGACGTGCGGTTGTCCCACGTTCTCAGAGCTGTGACCTTCGGAAATTTCAACACCCATTTTTTGCAGACGATCGGTGGCTGCCGAACGTTTCAAGTCGGAACCG
>JAICGQ010000362.1 GCA_025923035.1 Pyrinomonadaceae bacterium
AAGACGAGGTGTCTCCGGAGTAGGCGGCGCGGAGCGATAGCCGCGAGTGTCGGCCCACGAAGTGATCTGTTTTTCGTAAGTCAACAAAACTCCGGTCACACACATGTTCAAAATCACCACGCCCGCGATTACGCCGACCGGCAAGTGACACCAAAAAATTATTCTGCGTAGCTTTTTCATAATCTATACGTCTGCCCAGCGGCGTAGCAGATTGTGGTAAAGGGAAGTCAGCTCCATGATCGACGGGTGTTCGGGAACGTCGGACATTAAACGTTGAATCGCAACATCGAGATCGAACAGGATCGTGCGTTCGCCGTCGTCGCGCACCATGCTCTGGATCCAGAAGAACGAAGCCATACGAGCGCCGCGCGTGACCGGACGAACGTTATGAAGGCTCGACGCTGGGTACAGGATCAGATGCCCCGCCGGCAGTTTTACCGAGTGAACGCCGTAGGTATCTTCAACGACCAACTCGCCTCCGTCGTACTCATCCGGATTGCTGAAGAACAGCGTCGCGGAGAGATCCGTGCGCACTCGATGCGGCGTACCTGACACCTGGCGAATCGCGTTGTCTACGTGATTACCGAACGACTGACCATTCTGATAACGATTGAACAGCGGGGGAAAAACTTTTAGCGGCAACGCCGCCGACATGAAGAGGGGATTATTCTCGAGCGCCGCAAGAATCGTGTCGCCGAGTTTTTTTACGTCTTCGTGATCTTCGGGTAGTTGCAGGTTGTTCTTGGCGCGCCCGGATTGATGACCGGCCGTGACTCGCCCATCGATCCAATCACCTCTCTCCAGCAACGTGCGACAGTCAGCCACCTGCTCGCTGCTGAGTACCTCTGGAATTTGCAGCAGCATGTAGTTAAAACCTGAAACTTGTGCTCAACATCGCAGCGCGTCCAGGCCCGGGTACAATGTGACCGCCGCCTATGCGATCGAAATAAAACTCGTCAGTCAGGTTGAACAGATTGAGCTTAAGATCTATGTGCTTCGAAAGCGGATAGGACGCCATGAGATCAAAAGTCCAATACTCATCCACGAAACGCGTGTTGATAGTGTTGCCAAACCGACGATCGACAAACCTGGCTCCGCCGCCAAAATGAAATCCGTTCGGTAAACGATAGGTGGACCATACGTTGAAAGAATTGCGCGGTGTGTTGACGAGTTGCTTTCCAATTTCCGCGGGAACGTTTGAATCAACCGTTGTGCTGTCGAGCAGCGTGTAGCCGGCAAGTACCTGCCACGCGCGCGTGATGTTCCCTTCGAGACTCAGTTCCGCGCCATCGACGCGTTGCTTTCCTTCGAGCACTTGTGGCGGGTCGCCGGGCAAGACGCCCGGTGTGCGCGCGTTAAGCTTTTCAACACGGAAGATCGCGCCACTCAGAAGCACTCGCCCGCTAAAGAAATCCCATTTACTACCGGCCTCGATCGTGTACGTCTTTTCCGGATCGATTACGGTGTTTGCAGTGTTGTACGACAAGCCTTCGAGCGAAGGATTGAGGGATGTCCCGTAGGACGCGTAAATCGCACCTTGCGGCAGCGGCTTGAACACTGCGCCTGCGCGAACGCTAAGCATCCGATCGACGCGCGATATCGGGAGACCGGTGGTCGTGATACCGTCAGCGTCAAAGCGGTCCCAACGCAGGCCGCCGTTCAATTCCCACTTCTTGCCGAATTTCGCGGTGTCAAACAGGTAAACCGCCTGCGAGTTTGCCGACACATCGCCGACGATCGGCCCAATCGTTATTGGACCAGTGAACACATCGTCAGGATTGGGATTCAGCAACGTCGTTAGCATGTTGCTGGCAGTACGAGTCCTGCGAGTGTTGTTCTCGTGCATGAAGTCGAGCCCGGTTATCAGTGCATGCTCGATCTTGCCGGTGGAAAAATGCGCGATGAAATCTGTTTGGTTGTCCCAAACCTTGTCCTCCGTCTGCCATGAACGCAGCTCACGATTGATGGCTGTTGAGTTGGCGTTTGCGAAACGCGGAGGCGTCGCGATCGAATCTCGTGAAGAGTTGCTGAAACGAACTTGATTGCGTAGTGATAAGCCGTCGTTGAAATCGTGTTCGAACTTGAGCGTCACGAGATCGGAATTCAACTTTTCAAAGTCGCGATTTCGGAGGCCGTAAAAAGTGTCGCGTGGAACAGGCGCGGGACGATTGCGGAACTCCACGAGTACGTTATTCGTCGCCGGTACCCACGGGATTCCGTAATCGGAGATATTGTTCTGCTTGAGTTTGTAATAACTCGCAGTGAAACGAGTCGGTTTTCCAAGTCCCCAGGTAAGCGATGGTGCAACTCCCCAACGTTCAAACTTGACGACGTCGCGCCCTGCTACTCCTGAATGATGTCCAAGCAGGTTCAGCCGGAACGCCATACTGTCGCCGACGGGCATGTTTACATCCGCGGTTGCGCGCCGCGTGCGATCAGTGCCGAAATCGAGCGTGCCTCCGAACGATCGACGTAAGCCCGGCATCTTGTTGAGCAGGTTTATCGAACCACCGGTAGAACCACGGCCCGTGTAGACCGAGCCTGGTCCTTTGACCACATCGACCTGTTCGAGGTTGAAAGGATCTCTCGACTGCGGACTAATATCTCTAACCCCATCGACAAAGATATCGTTGCGCGCGCTGAAACCTCGCAGCGTTAAGTTGTCACCAGCCGGATTGCCGCCTTCTCCCGCGGTGATGGTGAGTCCCGGAACATTCTTTAAGACATCGCGCAGAGTGGTTGCACCCTGCTGCTCCATCACTTCCTTTGAGATCACATTGATCGTCTGAGGTGTATTCAGTAGTGGTTCGGTGTATTTGGCGGAGGAGAGAACAACTCTGGATTCGTCTCTGACTTCTACTGATGCCGCGGCAGCCTGAATCTCCAGAATCACTGTTCGCTTGTCGCTGAAGCGATAGCTGATTCCCGTTCCACGCAGGATTTCGCGCAAGGCTTGTTCGGGTGAATGGCGGCCGGTTACACCAGGCGAGGATACCGTTCGCATTGCCTGTTCGGGTATTACCACCTGGAGCCCTGAAGTTTTTTGAAAGGTAGTTAAGACGGATTCGAGAGGGCCGGCGGGAATATCGAACGTGATTTGCTGCTGAACCTGGATGGTCGCATCCTCGCGGAGAATTGCTTTTCCGAGGACTATGTTATGACTTCGCGCCGGACAATAAGCTACGAGCATTCCCATTGCACCCATTGCCACAATCCAATATTTAGGGCCACGCCGTTTCGGCTTCCTTGCGCGCTTTTGACTCGATGACTTCACAAGATTCCCCCTCTCTGGTAAATCCTGAAGCGGTATTAAGTAGAGCTCGGAGTTAATGCTGACCTGCGCGAAATTGAAATCCGATTTCAATTTCAGGAGTCTCAGGGTAATGGGGAAGGCATGGATTGGTCAAGTGGCGGAGTTGCTGATCAGCAGGGCGGCTAAGAGCGGAATGTTGAGTTCGTGGTGGCCGGTGATCGAATAGCCGTGCCCCGCGCCGTTTTCAGTCGGCCGGCGCACCACGTTTGTCAGTGGGCGATACGATTGAATGAAATCGAAGTTTGCGGTGGTGATGTCCGACAATGTATGGCCCAGGTTGCGTACGAGGGTTACGCATTTGAGAAATACTTCAGGCAGGACCACTGCCGATCCGATGTTGAGATAAACGCCACCGCCGTCCATTTGTCTCACCAATCCTGCTAGCAGGCGGAAGTCAGTATGAGTTGTCGCGCCCAGTGCTGAGCCGTCAAAGTCCGGATGGAAGTGTGCGATGTCGCCGCCGATTGTGATGTGTGCGGTGAAGGGAATCTTCGATTCGTAAGCTGCGCAGAGAAGAGAATAATCGCGGTGCTTTGGATTACGAGCGAGCAACGCGCGCCCAACTGCTTCACCTAATCCTATCTGATCGTTCGCGCCGGCGCGTGCAGCGCCGTTCAGAAGTTGTCCGGTTTCTTCCGCGCCGCCAAAAACTCCTTCGGAGAGTGTTGCGTCCACGTCTTCAGACGTCGATCCAATCATCGCGATTTCAGCATCGTGGACCAGCACCGATCCGTTTGCCGCGATCGCCGAGACGTAACCACGCTTCATGAGATCGATGATCACGGGCGCCAGGCCGGTTTTGATCACATGACCACCGATACCCCAGATGATTGGCTTCTTCAGTTCGCGTGCACGCTGGATACGAGCGCACAACTCGCGCAGAGATTGACAGGCGAGAACGTTCGGCAGACTGTCGAGAAAATCGTTCAGCGATGAATCGGTGCTTAGTGGTTTAGCAAAATCCTGTAGATTAACTTTGCTGTGACGCGACGCGAGCGGATAGGTCTTGACTAATTCAAGTTCGAGTGGCCGCAGTTGGTCGTCGTAAATCGATGTGCCCATGACTCTTGATTCTAGCACCTGGTTTTACAGGATTTACATGATGTTTCAGGATCGATGTCCGTTAAGCAGCGGGCGAAGGACGTGGCCGGTGTGGGAGCGGCGCGAGCGTGCGACTTCTTCGGGAGTGCCGGCGGCGACGACGCGGCCGCCGTGTTCGCCGCCTTCCGGACCAAGATCGATGATGTAGTCTGCCGATTTGATGACGTCGAGATTGTGCTCGATGACCAGCACGGTGTTTCCCAACGAGACAAGACGCTGTAGAACGTCGAGTAACTTATGAACGTCCGCGAAATGCAGGCCGGTAGTGGGTTCGTCGAGGATGTAGATGGTCCTGCCGGTTGCACGTTTTGAAAGTTCTTTCGCGAGTTTGATACGCTGCGCCTCGCCGCCGGAGAGCGTCGTCGCTGACTGGCCCAACTTAATGTAACCCAGGCCGACGTCAAGCAACGTCTGAAGCTTCTGATTTATTTGAGGAATGTTCTCCAGCAGCGGCAGTGCTTCCTCAACAGTCGTATCGAGCAGGTCAGCAATCGACTTGCCTTTGTACTTCACCGCCAGAGTCTCACGGTTGTAGCGCGCGCCGCGACACACGTCACAAAGCACGTAAACATCCGGCAGGAAGTTCATCTCGATGCGTTTCATGCC
>JAICGQ010000363.1 GCA_025923035.1 Pyrinomonadaceae bacterium
CCTGATTCTGCCCGTTGCCAAACAGGACCAGCCGATCCGGTTCGTGGACCGGAAGCGACTTGAGCAACACCGCGTCGAGCAAACTAAAGATGGCCGTGTTGGCGCCGATGCCGAGCGCGAGCGAAAGCACCGCAACCAGAGTGAATCCCGGTTTCTTCAACAGCATGCGCAATCCGTAACGTATGTCCTGGAACATGGTTTTTGTTCTTTGTGCGCTGTTCTTCGTAATTTGTTCTTTGTTCTTTGCACTGCTGCTCTGTTCGTCCCTCAGGTCTCACGCCTTCTAGTGAGAACTTTTGCAGAACAAACAAAGAACCAAGTACAAAACACAAAGACCTAATCTATTCGTATCTCAACGCCACCAGCGGATCGACCTTCGTCGCGCGCCGCGCCGGTGCATAACACGCGAGCAGCGCCACCACCGGCAACGAAATGATCACCACGGCGAAGGTTGCCGGGTCGGTAGTGGTAACTCCGAACAACAACGCGCTCATCAGTCGCGTCAACGCCAGCGCGGCAACAGCACCCAGCACGGTGCCGAAGATCACTAGTCGCAAACCGTGTCCGAGTACGAGTTGAGCAATGTCGCGGGCACTTGCACCGAGAGCGACGCGAACGCCGATTTCATGTGTTCGCTGTCGCGTGACGAAGCTCATCACGCCGTAAACGCCTGTCAGCGCAAGAACCAGTGCCAGCGCGGCGAATGCTCCCAGCAGCGCGAGGTTGAAGCGTCTGGCTTTAAGAGAATCGGCGACCAACTGGTCCATCGTGGTAACGGAGTAGAACGGGAGGTCGGGACTGGTTTTCCAGATGCTCTCTCTTAATGCAGGAATCAGCGTTGATGCCTCGTTGCGGGTGCGAACCACAAAAATGAGCGAACCGGAAGGTGATTGCGCGTGCGGACGATAGAACTCGGGTCGCGCCGGTTTGTCCAAACCATCCTGACGCGCATCACTGACGACACCCACAATCTGCAAGGGCACCGGTCCAGGTTCACTGCGGCCACCACTGCGCAGAATAAACTTCCGGCCCACCGGATCTTCGTTGGGCCAATAACGTTGGGCCATCGTGTCGTTGATGACCGCAACTTTCTCGCCGTTGTTGTTGTCAAACTGATCGAACAGACGGCCGCGCAGTACGCGCATGCCGATCGCGCGAAAGTAGCCACTAGTAGCGGTGTTGATCTGCGCCGTTGGTTCCTGGCCAGCCGCCTTCGGAGGCTGACCCTCGATGCTGAATGGAACCGACGTGGTGGCGCTGCTCTCGAGTATCGGCAGCGCGGTCGTGATACCGGCGGCTTCGACGTCAGGCATTCCTTCAATGCGCTGCAACGTCTCGTTCACATAAGCGATGCGCTGGTCCGGGGTCGTATACCGTCCCCAAATGAACACCTGAAGCGAAGCGATTCGATCGATGGCAAATCCCGGATCGACGCTGATGAGGCTGACAAAACTGCGCACCAGCAATCCGGCGCCGATCAGCAACACAACGGCCAGTGCGATCTCCGTAACGACCAGACCGCCACGCAAACGATGACCAATCAACCGCGATGAAAACGTAGCAGCAGCTTCCTTCAAACCATGTTGCAGATCGGGGCGCGAGAACCTCAGCGCGGGAGCGATGCCGAAGAGAACGGCGGTAACCAGGCCGACGGCCGTCACGAAAACGAGCGTTGGACCATCAAGCTGCACCTGCTCGATGCGCGGAATGTCGCCGGGATTGAAAGCAACGATCAGGTGAATACACCAGCGAGCGAGGAAGATCCCGGCACCGCAACCAAGCAGCGCGATCAGTAAACTTTCCGTCAACAGTTGGCGTAGCAACCGGCCGCGTCCCGCGCCAATCGCGGCGCGAATCGCAAACTCTCGCTCACGATCGGCGCCGCGCGCGAGTAACAGGTTGGCGACGTTTGTGCAGGCAATCAAAAGCACAAAGCCGACTGCGCCAAGCAGAATCAAGAGCGCCAGTCGCCACTTCCCTTTCAAATGTTCCGGCAGCGTTATCGCCGTCACGCCGATACCGGTGTTGGTCGCAGGATACTCGGCGCTCAAGTTACCCGCGATGCGCGTCATGTCGGCACGCGCCTGTTCGAGTGTGACATCCGGCTTGAGACGGCCGAGGACCTTGAGGTACGTCGCTTTGCGCTGCGTCTTCAAACTCTCGGTGATGACCTGCGGTCCCCATATCTCGTCGTCGATGTCGAAGAGATGCAAGCGGAAGTCGGGTTTCATCACACCCACGACCGTCATTGGCTCGTCGTCGAGCGTTAGCGTTCTACCCACGACGCCCGGATCGCCGCCGAAACGGCTCTGCCACAATGCATGACTGAGAATCACGACCTTGTTGTTGCCGGCTTCGTACTCGTCAGGAGTAAAAACGCGCCCGTGCAGCGGTGACGCGCGGAGAATGTCGAAGAAGCCTCTTGAAACCATCGACGTGCGAAACGTCACCGGCTCGCCGTCGGCGACATAATCAAGGCTATACGGATTGGCGAAAGCGAGTACGTCAAACGACTGTTGCCGATCGCGCCAGTCGAGAAAGTTCGCGGGTGAAACATCGTCGCGGTCCAACCCATCGACGGTGTTGTTCTCCCACAACGTCACGATGCGGTCCGAATCGGGAAAAGGCAGGTCGCGCAAAAGCACGCCGTTGACGACGCTGAAGATCGCAGTGTTTGCCGCGATAGCCAACGCGAGTGTCAGCACCACTACGAGCGTGAAGCTCGGCGTCCGCAGCAGAATCCGAACAGCGTAGCGAATGTCCTGAGCGATCTGTCTAATCATTTGGTTCTTGGTCCTTTGCACTTAGTTCTTTGTACGCATGCGCTGCTCTCGCCATGCCAAGTACAAAGCACAAAGCTCTAAGTTCTAATCTCACTCATACCTCAGTGCTTCCAACGGATCGACTCTTGTCGCTCGGCGCGCGGGTATGTAACAGGCGAGCAAAGCAACGGCGACGAGTCCGGCCGAAACGATCGCCAGCGTCAGCGGGTTGGTAGGTTCAACGCCGAAGAGCAACGACCCGATGTAGCGTCCGAACGCGATGGACGCCGCGAGTCCGACCAACACGCCGACACCAACCAACACCACTCCTCGAACCATGATCAGCCGGAACACGTCACGACGTTGTGCACCGAGCGCAACACGAATTCCGATCTCGCGCGTGCGACGCGCAACTGAGAAGGTCAACACACCATACAAACCGAGCGCGGTCAGCAAGCTCGCGAGCACGCCGAACGACGACGAAAGCCACGTCACCAGTCGCTCCTGAGTCAGTGACTCGTCGATCTCCGCGCTCAGTGTCTTGATGTTGTAAAGCGGCAGGTGTGGATCGAGTTTCTTCAGTTCCGCGCGCAACGATTCGGCGACCGTGTCAGGGCTAATCGCGGTCTTCACGTGCAGCGTCAGGCCGGTCAACTGCTTTTCCTGCATAACGGGCACGTAGAAATGACGTCGCGTCGGTCGTCGCAGATCGATGTACTGTGCGTCTTTGACGACACCGACGATCGTCATGTCCGGCGTTGCGTCCATTCCGATTCGTTTGCCGAGCACGTCGATTGTGCCGAAGAAGTGGCGCGCCATCTTCTCGTTGATAATGACAACTTTCGGAGTGCCAAGCCGATCTTGTTCGTTGAAGTCGCGTCCCGAAAGCAGTGGGATGCCGAGCACTCGGAAGTAATCATTTGAAACGAACGTGGCGTCGCTCGACGTTCGCTCACCTTCGCGCGGCGTGTACCCCTCAATGACCAAACCGATCTGGTCCCATCCGCCGGAGATCGGCGTGTCGGTCGCGAGACTCGCCGCTTCGACTCCCGGCAGCGCGCGCGTTTTCGCCATCAGATCGTTGTAAAAAGTCATCGAGCGTTCGGCGGAATAACCGTTGAGCGCCGGATTCACACTCGCGAACAGAACATTCTCTTTGTCAAACCCGGTATCGACAGCGCGCAGGTTCTGTAACGTCTTGACCATCAGCGCCGCGCTCACCAGCAGCGGCAGCGACAGCGCAACCTGGACCAGGATCAATGCACTGCGAAAACTCAACAGTCTTCCCGCTGACGTGAAGCTGCGCGTTTCCAAACGAAGACCCGCTACAAACGCCTGTCGTGCGACCTGAATCGCCGGCGCCAAACTGAAAGCGATACCGATGACGATCGCGAGTCCCAGGATGAACACGTACAAGCGCCAGTCGTTTGGCATGTTTAAGTTCGCGCGAAAGTCTTTCGGGATAAACGCCATCAGCGCGGCTTTGATCCAGAGCGCGATAACGATCCCGACCGCCCCGCCAAGCAGCGACAGCACGATGCCTTCGGTTAACCACTGTCGCAGCAGTCGCAAACGTCCCGCGCCGAGCGCGAGACGAACAGCAGTTTCCGGCGTCCGCACCGTCGCGCGCGCCATCATGAGGTTGGCGAGGTTTGCGGAAAGGATCAGCAGCACGGCGATCGTCGCGCCGAGCAGCAACAGCAGCGACGTCTTCATGTCGACTTGTATGGAGCGAAGTCCCTGATCGCCAGGCAACAGGGCGATCCTTCCGGCCAGAAATCGTTCACGACCCGCAGCCGAAACGCTCGCGGGTAAGTTTTGCGCTTCGAGCTCGCGAATCTGTCGATACAGCACATCGAGCGACGCCTGCGCCTGTTCGTTTGAAACACCTGGCTTGCGGCGCGCCATCACGCTGATCCATTGGTTCCCTCGTCTTGTCAGGCGATTCGGCGGCAGCGGATTGAACACCGGCGTCATCATCATCGTCACGCGCACGTCGGCGGTGTTTGAAAGATCGATTCCGTAGAACGACGGCGGCGTTACGCCGATCACTGTCAGCGGATATTCATTGACGAGTATCGTCTTACCGATGAGATTCGGATCTTTCGCAAATCGGCGGTCCCAGAAGTCGTAGCTGATCACGGCGACGGGATGCGCGCCCGGCGTCCGATCGTCGTCTTGCGTGAAGAGACGTCCGGCCCACGGACGCACGCCGAGCACTTCAAAATAGTTTCCGCTGACCAGCTCGCCGCGC
>JAICGQ010000364.1 GCA_025923035.1 Pyrinomonadaceae bacterium
CTTCATGGGCCATCACCGTGCCCAGGAAGATCAGATACGTTCTCAATAGAACGTCCACAACCATCGGCACAATGCTCGACGTGGGGATGAAAAGCGTTCCGATCGAGAGCAGCCCGGTAACGCAAATCAACGATCGATTCAGGATGTAAATCTGCGACCTTTTCATGCCGTACAATTAGCTCACTGATGCCGTGAATGGAGGGGCGGAAATGTGGCAGTTAATTAAGTGTCACCGGGTTTGGAAAACGCCGGACAGTCCGAGCGTAAAGACGATGGGCATGCGATTAATGGTCCTGCTACTCCTGGTCTCCGCTACCATCTCCGCTCAAACCGGACCTCCCGCCGACACCCGTGCGCGACTCGATAAACTGCGCGCCGACGGTTACGAAGCGCTCTATAACCTCGATTACGAAGGCGCGCGCAAACGCTTTCGCGAGATGCTTAAAATCGCGCCCGATAATCCTGCCGGCGCGCAGTGTTTTGCCGCCAGTCTGTGGGTGGAACAGTTGAACCAATCGTGGGAACTGAAAGCCACGCTCTACAGCACGAAGGCCTACACCGATGGCAAGCACAAGGCTGATCCCGCGCAGACGGCCGAGTTTCGCAAATGGATCCGGCAGACGAAGTCGCTCTCCGCAGCGAAACTCAAAAAGGACCCACGCGACATTGAAGCACTCTATTTTCTCGGCGCCGCCGAAGGACTCGATGCCGCCTACGCGGCCGCGGTTGAAAAGAAGTATCGCGCCGCGCTGCGCAACGGATCAGACGCGGTCGATCGGCACAAAGAAGTCCTCAAGATCGCGCCCGAATTCCGCGACGCGGAACTGACGATCGGTTTGCAAAACTACATCGTCGGTGCGCTGCCGTTGCCTTTGAAGATGATCGCGGGAACAATGGGCGTGCGTGGTTCGAAGAAGCGCGGTCTCGAAACGCTCGAGCGCGTCTCGGTCCAGGGTAACTGGGCGCGCGATCTTGCTCGTGTCCTGCTGGTCGATCTTTACAAGCGCGAAAAACGCTGGAAAGATGCGGTGGCGACGGCGCGGGTGTTGTCAGAAAAGTACCCGCGCAATTATCTTTTCAAACTGCAGATGGCGGATGCGCTCGCTTCGCAGATCGTGACGCTGCGAAAAGCGAAGGACGCCACAAGCACGACAGGCGCAGCGGAACAGAAGGAACTGCTGGGCATCTTCGATTCGCTGACGCGCGACAAGACGCTCGAACGTTCGACTGCCGAGCTTGTTCAGTTTCGCTATCGTGAGGCACAGGCTGCGCTATCTCAGCCGCAAGATAAACCCGGCGCGCGCCCCAAAAAGACCGATGACCGATCACCATAACGAGGAACTGCTCGGCCTGCTCGATCGCATCAAGGAATTTCTTCGCACCCAGGTCTATCCGCTCGAAACAGATTTCTTACGCAAACCCTTTCGCGAACTCACGCCCGCTCTCATCGCAAAACGCGAAGCAGTGAAGGCACTCGGACTGTGGGCGCCGCATTTGCCTCGCGAACATGGGGGACTTGGCTTGAGTCTCTCGGAGTTTGCCTGCGTCAGCGAAGAGTTGGGACGCACACCGATCGGACATTACCTCTTCAACTGCCAGGCGCCCGACATCGGCAACATGGAAATCCTGTTGGCCCATGGCACCGCGGAGCAGAAAGAGAAATATTTTGCGCCGCTCGCTCGCGGGGAAGTGAGGAGTTGCTTCTCGATGACTGAACCCGAGCACCCGGGATCTAATCCGACGTGGATGAGCACCAGCGCGGTGAAGGATGGCGACGACTACGTTATCAACGGTCACAAGTGGTTCACGTCGTCAGCTGAGGGCGCCAGCTTTGCGATCGTGATGGCGATCACGAACCCTGAAGCAACAAGCCAGCACAAACGCGCGAGCCAGATCATCGTGCCCATACCCACGCCGGGTTTTAATCTTGTGCGCAACATCAACGTGATGGGCGATGAAGGCAGCGACTACGCGAGTCATGCGGAAGTGCGTTATGAGAACTGTCGCGTGCCACAAACCAACCTTCTGGGACGCGAAGGTGAAGGGTTCGCGATCGCGCAGGAGCGACTTGGTCCAGGCCGCATTCATCATTGCATGCGCTGGATCGGCATCTGTGAGCGCGCGTTTGATCTGATGTGCAGTTACGCGGCGCGCCGCGAGTTATCGCCGGGCAAGTTGTTGGGCAGCCGGCAGAATGTGCAGGAGTGGATCGCGGAGAGTCGAGCCGAGATCAACGCGGCACGGTTGCTCGTGTTGCAGACGGCCCGCGCGATCGATCGCAATGGCGCAGCGTCAGTGCGCGAGGACATTTCGTTGATCAAGTTTTTCGTCGCGGGAATACTTCAGAAGGTGCTCGATCGCGCGATCCAGGTGCATGGTGCGCTCGGGTTAACCGACGCGACGCTGTTGTCGTACTGGTATCGTCACGAGCGTGCGGCGCGGATTTACGACGGCCCGGACGAAGTGCACAAGATCGTCGTCGCGCGAAGTATTTTGCGGAAGTATGGCGTCAATTGATCAATCAGTTGCAGTGCGTGCCGGCGAGGATCTTCCGCAGGAAGCGCTGCTCGCTTATCTCAGGCAGCATCTGCCCGAGCTTGATGGCGCGTTAACGATCGAACAGTTTCCCGCCGGGTTTTCGAATCTCACGTATCTGCTGCGAATAGGCGATCGCGAGCTCGTGCTCCGCCGTCCGCCGATCGGCGCGAAGATAAAAACGGCCCACGACATGGGACGCGAGTATCGCATCCTCTCGCATCTTCATCCGGTCTATCCGAAGGTGCCGCGCCCGCTGCTGTATTGCGACGATGAAAACGTGGTTGGTGCGCCGTTCTACGTGATGGAGCGCGTCAAAGGAATCATCCTCCGCGCCCAACCACCACGCGGCCTCGATCTCTCACCGAACACCATGCGACGTCTTTCGGAGGTCTTTGTCGACAACCTCGTCGAGATCCACGGTATCGATTACCAGGCCGCCGGACTCGGCGATCTCGGTTCACCACAAGGTTACGTCGCTCGACAAATCTCCGGTTGGACCAAACGTTACTACAACGCCCGCACCGATGACGTTCCGGAAGTCGAACAACTAACCACCTGGTTGCAGGAACATCTTCCGGCAGACACACAGAACGGATCGCTGATTCACAACGATTACAAATACGACAACCTCGTCCTCTCGCCGGACGACCTGACGCGCGTCGTCGCCGTGCTCGATTGGGAAATGGCGACAGTCGGCGATCCGCTGATGGATTTCGGAACGACGCTGGGTTACTGGGTCGAACCAACAGATCCGCAAGAGTGGCAACGATATGGCTTCGTGATGACCAAACTGCCCGGCAACTTCACGCGCAGCGAGCTCCTTGAGTATTACGCCAGAAGTTCCGGTCGGGAAATCGCGAATCCTGTTTTCTACTACGCGTATGGTCTACTCAAGATCGCCGTCATCGTTCAGCAGATCTACGCGCGTTACAGAGCTGGCCTCACGAAAGATCCGCGCTTCGCTCAACTCGGCACACTCGTGAAAGCTTGTGGCCATCTAGCGCAACGTGCGATCGCGCACGACCGGATCGACAACCTCGGCTAATCGCAACAAAAATTACATCGTTTAAACATCACGGCTGATCACGATCGGCATTAGACTGACCGCTCACCCCAAACACAATCACAACTCGTCCAAGGGAGGGAAAATGAGTACAGGTCGAAGTCTGATCTTGGCCTTGTTTCTAGGCCTTACACTGCTTTTTGTTGGAAACATGAGCCGCGAAGTTGGCGCTCAGTCTGATGCGCCGCAGATGCTGGTCAACAATCTCGGCGTGCGCACCACGATTGCCGATCTCATAACGCCGATCAGCATGGCGTTTATCGGCAACAACGACTTCCTGCTGCTCGAAAAGAACACGGGTCAGGTGAAACGAGTGGTCGGCGGCGCAGTGCAGGGAACTGTTTTGGATCTCGGCGTCAACTTCGCTTCTGAACGCGGTCTGCTGGGCATCGCGACGCATCCGAATTTCCCCGCCAATCCCGGCGTGTATCTCTACTGGACCTGTCGCAGCACGGCTTTGCCGGCTGACCCATTCTTTCCTGACGAGACGAGGTGCCTCGACGCAAACATGTTTGCGGCCGACACCGACGAAATACTCCAGGTGCCATTGCTGGGAAACCGTGTCGACCGGTTTGTTTGGAACGGATCTTCGCTCACTTTCGATCACAACCTGATCATGCTGCGCGCGTTTCAAAACGACGGCGCGCCTGTGCCTCCGAACCAGGGCGATGAAGAACAGCCGCCGCGCGGCAATCACGACGGCGGAGTGCTCCGCTTTGGACCTGACGGGAAGCTCTACATCTTTTTCGGCGACAACGGTAGACGCGGTCAGCTTCAGAATCTGCCCTGTGGTCCAACTGCGGTTTGTCCCGGTCCAGTTCAGCCTGACGATCAATTCGGCGGTCCGGAGCCTGACGATGCTCATCTGACCGGAGTTATCCTGCGTCTCAACCCTGACGGCACGACGCCCACAGACAATCCATTCTTCGCTGCCGGCGCCGCGATGAATAGTCCCGTAGGCAACAACATTCAGAAGATCTTTGCGTACGGTTTGCGCAACGGCTTCGGCATGGATTTCGATCCGATTTCGGGTGCCTTGTGGGAACAGGAGAACGGCGACGACAGTTTTTCCGAGCTGAACCGCGTGGATCCCGGTTTCAACTCGGGTTGGGTGCAGATCATGGGACCGCCGGATCGCCTGGCGCAATACAAAGAGATCGAAACGAGTCTCGGCAACGATCCTTGTCTTGGTACGCCTTACTTCGGTCTACAGCAATTACGCTGGCCGCCCACACTCATCGCCGACAGTCCGGCCGAGGCGTTGTCGCGTTTGTTTGTGTTGCCGGGTTCACACTTCAGCGAACCGGAGTTAAGCTGGAAGTTCGAACTCGCGCCGGGCGCCATTCGCATCGCGCGCGGACGTGGACTTGGACCACAGTACGAAGGTGATCTGTTCATGGGTGGCGCGAGA
>JAICGQ010000365.1 GCA_025923035.1 Pyrinomonadaceae bacterium
ATGCGTTTCCATTGCCCACGGGCGTCGCAAGGCCTGACGGGTTTGCCGAGTTTGCAGCGACTTTCGACAACGCCGCCCGCCATGACATCGGCAGCCTTCGTGTGGACTGGACGAATCACACCAGGGCGAACGTCTGGGGCAAGTACAGCTTCGCCGACTCTGCCGCTGATACACGTGGTAACGGCGGCTTCTCTCTAAACACGACGAACCGAATTCGCAGCCAGTCGCAGACGGTCACCGGCGTGTTTATGTCTACGCTCTCGGCCACGCAAGTGTTGGACGTGCGCGCGAATTACAGCAGGTTGCGAGTCACTGGTTCTCATGCGCTGGATGCGTTTGGCGGTGCGATTGTTCCGCCGAATCTTGTTCCTGTTTCCGGTGAGACATTCAATTTCGATCTGAATGCGCGTGGCGCCAACCTGCTGACTGGAAGTGAAGTTTCAAACGTTCAGCGCCAGTTCAACATCGTCGGCGCGTACCAGCAGGTTTCAGGCAACCACGATTACAAGTTCGGCGCTGACTATCGACGGATGTCTCCGCATCTTGGTTTTTGGAGTCTTGAAACAAACGTGCTCTTTAACGGCGTGGGACAGGCGATTACGGGCGTTCCGGCGCGGGTTGGCTTGTTCGATCGTGCGGAGTCGCAATCACCTGATTTCAATAACCTGTCGCTCTACGCACAGGAGAGGTGGCGGGTATTCCCATATCTGACGTTGACGTACGGCTTGCGGTGGGAGTTGAATCCGCCACCTTCGAATGATGGTACTCAGCCACTCGCGGTGGACCAGGTGAACAATCCGGGCCAACTCACGTCGGCTGCACCTGGCACGCCGTTGTGGAAAACGACTTACTTCAACTTCGCGCCACGTGTTGGAATTGCGTTTCAACCGCTCGGCACGAACCATCCGGAGTTGCTCATTCGCGGCGGCTTTTCGATGGTCCACGACGTGGGCCAGGAACGTGCCGGTGACGTTTTTGCCGATTCGATTCCCTATGTCAGCGGAGTTGGTGCGCCGGCGGTGGTGTTCGATCCGCATTTGAAACTCCCGTACGCGCTCAACTGGAGGCTGGGGGTTGAACGCGAACTCTGGTCGGACAACCAAATGATCTCAGCGTCGTATGTCGGCACTGCTGGAAGAAGACTGCTCCATACTTCGACGCTGTTCGACCAAAACGCGCAGTTTCCTTTCCTGCGAGTGACCACCAACGACGGCCGCTCCGATTATCACGCCTTGCAGGTGCAGTTTAATCGACGCCTCACGGACGGGCTGGGCTCAACTGTTTCTTATACCTGGTCCAAATCGTTGGACAACGTTAGCCTCGACTCGGCGCGCAACGTGTTAATGACCAGCACAAACCCGGCGCTCGATCGTGGTCTGTCCGACTTTGACGTGCGGCATCTGATGACTGGCGTTGTCAACTACGATCTGCCCGCGCTGTTCGCGAGAGGCGCCGGAAATAGACTCACTCGCAATTGGGGTGTTGATTCGATCGTTAACTTGCGTTCAGCGAAACCGGTGAATGTTGTGTACCTGTTTCCGACGTCGTATGGCGTTGCGTATTTTCGGCCCAACGTCGTCGCTGGGGAATCACTCTACGTTCTGGATCCGGCGATTGAAGGTGGACGACGGATCAATGCGGGCGCGTTTTTGCTGCCGCAGGGTTTGCAACAAGGCAGTCTCGGCCGCAATGCGCTGCGCGGTTACCCGGTCTATCAGGTCGACTTGTCGTTGCGGAGAAGATTTAACTTGAGCGAGTCGATGTCGCTGAGGTTTCAGGCTGACGCATTCAATCTCTTCAATCATCCGAACTTCGAAGATCCGATTGGGCGCGATCGCGTGCTTGGTGGTGTGTTTTCAGGAGGAACCTTCACCCCGAACGCAACCTTTGGCCGATCCTCCTCACTCCTCGGCCAAAGCCTCGCTGGTGCCAACGAAGGCTTCGGATCGTTGTTCAATAACGGCGGCGCACGCACGCTGCGGTTCTCGGTGAAGTTTATCTTCTGAGGATCAGTTTTCTCCGACGCCGTCCGGAAAACGATCTCTGACGAGATTCAATTCCACGTTGTGCTCGAGCAGTGCTTTCGCACCGGCGAGGACAAACGTGAATCCTTCGGTTGAATCGAGTGCTTTCTTGACGATCTCGTCGCCCGTTCCGGTGAAACCTGAATTCGTGATGCTGACGAATGTCGTGTTGTCGGGGCGCGCGGTGAAAATCCACTCGATCGTGCTGCGTTCATCATAAGCGCCCCACTCCACCACGATCCGTTTGTCTTTCTCGACTTCCCTCACCTTCACCTGCACCGAGAAGTTGTACATCTCCCAATCCCAGCGAACCTCGGTCTCCCGGTCCAGTCTCCCGCTTCCTTTTGTGAACCAAAACCGCGACGTGATCGCGGGATCGACAAACGCCTCGAATACCTCGGCCACCGGTCGTCGAATCAGCATCTCACTCCTCGCCACAGGCGGTTTTTCGAATTCCATAACATCCCCTTAAACGATTTCGCTTGTTTGGGCTAGAATACAGCAAAGCGTATTCATTTGTGGGGTGCCGAACTGCTCGGTAGAAAACTCGTATTGACTGTTCATGACTGACGCTGGCGACTCGATAGACAAGTCCAAACACGACCAGGGCGAAAAAAAACGGCGTGAAGAAGCGCTACCCGAGCGCATTCTCCGCCGCGTGCTCGAAGGAATGGGCGACGTCGTCGACCGCCGCTTCGGACGCACCGTCGAACCCCGTAGCGGACTCACCACCTCAAAACTCATCGAACGGATGAAGAAGCTGATCGATGAGCGCGTCAGGGACGAGGGCAAACGAGGAAGAATCGCCCCGCACCACCTGGTTCTGAAAGTCGAGTGGGGCACACACTCCGAAGCGCCGCCCGAGATTCTCCACGATCTCAAAAACGAAGTCCTCGCGGCGGCGATCGACCACATCAACGATCATCGTTATCGAACACTTGGCGCGGTAACAGTCGAAGCTGAAGTCGACATTTTCACGACCGGCATTTCAGTCGATCCGACGTTTGGCGAGTTTGAAGAAGACCTGCGACGCCAGGACGAAGAACGGCGCGCCGCAAAAGCAGGCGTGCAGATCCCGACCGCCGCGCCGACAATGCCTGACATTCAGGTGATCGCGCGCATCACACTGCCAAACGGAACTCGCGAGATTCCCCTGATCTTCAAACCCGGCGGCAAACGTCTCAACGTGGGCCGCGCTTCCGACAACGAACTGACTCTCAACGACGGTAGCGTGTCGAAGATCCACGCCGCACTGCTCATGACAGCCGAAGGCACTCTCCTCGTCGCCGATACCGGTTCCACTAACGGTACGTACATCAACGGTCGCCGCATCGCCTACGGCGAGTCGCGACTGATCGAAGACGGCGACGTAATCGGTTTTGGAGATGTGGAAGTGCGATTGCGCAAAAGTGAGTAGAACTGGATGACCGCAACCACATTACTTCTGCTTCTTCTCCAATCTTCTTCACCGTCTCCCCTTCCGACTCCGCACGTGCCGGAACGAATGCCTGCGCTGTTCACGTTGATCTACGTCGGCGGATTTGGCTTCGTACTGCTGCTCCTTCTGCTGGGTCTTGTTCGTAATCGCCGCCGTCCGGTGACGACAGCCACGGTCGCCGAAGATCTACCGAAGGAAGTGCGGAGGCGACTCGGTTCGACTTCCACCAACCGCGGACTGCGCGCGTTGCGTTATTTGTTTGTGCTGCTCGCACTGGGCCTGTTCGGGTTTCACATTTACTGGGCCCAGTACGCCGCCGAACAGAACGAGAAGTTTCAGCAGCTCAGTTACAAAGACCTGCGCGTCCGGCGTTTGTCCGAATCGACTCTGCGCGGCTGGATCCTCGATCGCAGTGGCCGGTTGGACCAACCGCTCGCTTACTACAAAAGAACGGCCAGCGGCGAGATCCGGCGCGAGTATCCGCTCGATAAAGCTTTGTCGCACATCTTCGGTTCTGATCGCGGCGATCCAGGGCTGGAGCGCGCGCTGTTCGGCGTGCAAAGCGGCGCGCTACCTGAGGCACTCGAAGTCGTGCGAGGCAGGTCAGTCGAGTTCAAAGGCAACCAGGACGTACGACTCACGATCGATCGCACGCTACAGCAAACGGCCGTCGATCTGCTGAAAGGAAAACACGGCGCAATCGTCGTGCTGAATCCGCAGAACGGCGAAGTGCTCGCGATGTACAGCGAGCCTTCTTACAGCCTCAACGAAGTGAACGACGAAGCGACTTGGATTCGACTCGACGCAAACGAGCGCGATAAACCGCTCGTGAGCCGCGCGCTCGGCGCTTACTACATTCCCGGTTCGACATTCAAGACAGTGACCATGACCGCCGCGTATCTCGCCGGCGAGCAGGATACGGAGTTCATTTGCAGCGGCAATGGTTACTACGCAGCGCCCGGCGCAAATGTGATCTTCGACGACGCTGGTCCCGCCGAAGTGCACGGCAAGATCGGGATCGATCACGCGTTTGAAGTTTCTTGCAACCAGTACTTCGCGCAAATGGGTGTGAAGCTTGGTCCGGAACGTCTCAAACGCGCGGCCCAACTGTTAGGCATCGGCGCTTACGACACACCGTCGGAAGCACTGCGCGGACGAAAGCAGCCGGAGATTTGGAACGGCAGCAACGAGGCAGTCAAACGTGCACTGGCGCCGCGCGAAGCCACAATCGTTACGGGCAAGCAAGTGACGAAATACGACCTCGCACTGATCGGTTACGGTCAGGGTTATGCCGGGCAAATGACGACGTTGCAGATGGCTCTTGCGGCAGCGACCGTGGGCAACATGGAAGGCAAGTTGATGAAGCCCAAGATCGAATTCAACCTCGCGCCGCAGCCGTTCAACCAAGTGCTCACCGCAGCCCAGTCAGCAGACTTGCGACGGATCATGGGTCTCGTCACTGGCGGTGCAAGCGGCACGGCGCGCGGTGTATTCGCGCCGGTCAAAGCGGCGGGCATCAACACCGGCGGCAAGACCGGAACGGCGCA
>JAICGQ010000366.1 GCA_025923035.1 Pyrinomonadaceae bacterium
AGAAAAAACCGGCCACGACTATCCACCGCCAATCACGCATCCCGAGTATTACTACGGCTTCGTTGGTGTGACCGCCGCCTGGCAGGTCCTCTACCTCCTCGTCTCGACAAATCCGGTTCGCTATCGCCCGGTCATGATTCCACCGGTGCTGGCAAAGGGAAGTTTTGTCGTCGCCGTGACTCTGCTTTTTCTGCAAGGACGCGTTCACGCAACGATGGTCGGCGCCTCCATGATCGATCTTCTCCTGGTCATTCTGTTTGTCGTCGCGTACTTCCGAACTCCGCAGCAGACTGCCTCCTGAAACGGCAACTTGTCGCGTGATTGAGAGGCAGGATAGACTGCTGATGCAATCCCCCGAACAAGTTATCCATGCACGAGACGCTTTCTTCGTATTCGCCCAAAGAGTTAGCGCGGTGGAGGTTGGTTTCTATCGCGTTGGCGGTAGTGGCGTTTTGTATCGGCGCCGCCGCTTTCTTTGGCTGGGTTCTCGATAACGACATCCTAAAGCGCGTTCATCCGGCGCTGGTGACGATGAAGGCAAACACGGCCGTTTGCCTGATGCTCGTCGCGATCGCGATACTGCTGGTTCAAGATCCGTTGGCGTCGACGGTCAGACGTCGCGTCAGCCAGGTGTGTGCTGCGATCGTAGCCGCCGTCGGCATTCTCACACTTAGCGAACATCTCGGCGGTTGGAACTTAGGCATCGATCAGTTTCTGTTTGTGGAGACTGCGGAAGAGGCGGGCCTTTCGTTCGCCGGCCGCATGGGCATCGCGGCGTCGCTCAACTTTTTCTTTCTCGGAATTGCAATCGCGTTGATGAATGCGCGATCGCGGCGTTGGGCTCGTGTGTCGAGTGTCGCCGTGTTGCTCGTCGTCGCGATCACGGTGCTTGTCTTTCTCTACTACTTTTACGGCATCGACCGAGCCGAACCCGTCGCTTACTACTTCACGATCGCGCTGCATACGGTCGTCGCGTTTCTGAGTATTTGCACGGCGATTCTTCTCGCGCGGCCTGAGCGCGGGATGGTGACGGCGCTTCTCGGAAACAGCCCGGGCGCCATCGTCGCGCGGCGCATGTGGCCGATGTTGTTGATCGTAATCCTGCTGGGTTGGATTAGAACGAACGCGAGCAGCGAAGGATGGTTTAGCGCTGGTTTCGCAACAGCCGCTTTCGTCCTCGCCGTCTTGCTGCTTCTTGCGGGACTGATCTGGTGGACTGCTGTATCGCTCAATCGCACGGAGCGCGAACGTCAACTCGCGCATCTCGCGATGCGTCACAGCGAAGCACGGTTGACCGCTCTGCTCGAACAGCTTCCCGTCGGCATCGGACTCACGGATCGCGAGGGACGCTTCCTCGTCAGCAATTCAGTCTTGAACAGCTTCGTCGGCGACCGAATCCCGGCGTTTGATAACGTCAACAGTGCGCGCTGGCGCGGCTGGGACAACGATGGCCGTCCGCTCGAGCGTTCAGAATGGCCGGGGGCACGGGCGCTTCGCGGCGAGTCGGTGAGTCCGGGCAACGAGTTTCTTTACACCGGCGACGACGGAAAGCAGATCTGGACGCGCATCTTGAGCGTGCCGTTTCGCAACCAGGCAGACGAGATCACCGGCGTGATCGTCGTCGTCCAAAACATCGACGAACAGCGCCGTGCCGAGCACCGGCTCGATGTGCTCGTTCGCGTCAGCGATCTGATCAGGACAGTTCACGATCCGGAGGAACTATCGTACCAGGTGGCGCGAACCGTCGGCCTTCATCTCAACGTGCGTCGCTGCCTTTTCAACGAGACTGACGTGGAACGCGATCTCGAGATCGTCCATCGCGATTATTGCGACGGCGCTGAGTCCGTTTCGGGCGAGCATCGCATCTCGGAGTACAGCCCTATCACTTCGGCCGAGATGCAACGCGGAAATACCGTCGTCAATTTCGACTCGAAGATCGATCCCCGTACCGCCGCGGATTACGAGCGATGTTACTCGGCGACGGGCGAGCGCTCGTACGTCGCGGTGCCGTTGATGCGCGAAGGGAAGTGGGTCGCATCATTGTGGGCCAGCGACAACAAGCCACGCCAGTGGAGCAAGGAAGAAGTCTCGCTGCTGCAAACAGTTGCCGAACGCACCTGGACCGCGATTCAGAAGCTGCGCGCGGAAGCCGAGCGGGAGCAACTACTGCAACGAGAACAGGAAGCGCGGGACGCAGCGGAGAAGGCGAACCAGCTTAAAGACGAGTTTCTCGCGACGTTATCGCATGAGTTGCGCAACCCGTTGAACGTGATTCTCGGCTACTCGGAATTGCTGTTGCGCATGCCGGAGATCGAGCGCTCGGAGCGGTTGGGCCAGATGGCGGAAGCGCTGAGACGAAACGCACAGTCGCAGTCGCAGTTGATCAACGACCTGCTCGATCTGTCGCGACTGCAGCGCGGCAAGATTTCGTTGAACCAGGAGACAGTGTCGTTGGCAGCGATCATCGACAGCGCTGTGGAAACCGTCCGTGCCGACGCTTCGTCGAAAGGGATCGATATTCGTTTAAGTGACAACGATCATTTGTTGCTCGTCGACGGTGATCGCTTGCGATTGCAGCAGATTGCCTGGAACGTGCTTAACAATGCCGTGAAGTTTACGCCCAACGGCGGCAGTATCGATATCCGTTTGCAGAGCGAAAACGGAAACGCGGTGCTGGAAGTTTCCGACACAGGGCAGGGAATCGATCCGAAGTTTTTGCCGCATGTGTTCGAGATGTTTCGCCAGGCGGACGGCAGCAACAGCCGGCGTCACGGTGGACTCGGTATCGGTCTTGCGCTCGTGCGTCAACTGGTCCAACTTCACGGCGGCACAATCGAAGCTGCATCCGAAGGACCAAACAAGGGTTCGCGCTTCACGGTGCGCCTTCCGTTGCTGCGCGAAACCGGGCCGCTTTCATCGGCGGTCCTGGCTGCGTCGGCGGCTGTTAAGTTAAACGTGCCGCGGGGTACCAGCTTTCTGATCGTCGACGATTCGGAAGATACGATCAGGATGCTTGAGCAGTTGTTGAAGCTGAGCGGTGCGAACGTTACCACAGCTACGAATGGCGCCGACGCGCTGCGGCTTGCTTCCGAAAACGAGTTTGACGTGATTCTTTCGGACATCTCGATGCCGGAGATGGACGGGTTCGAATTCCTGCATCGCTTGCGACAGATAAACGGGCGTCAGCATGTCCCCGTCATAGCGATCACCGGCTTCGGCCGCAGCGACGACATCACACGCGCGCGTGGCGCCGGCTTTTATTCGCACCTGACGAAACCACTCAACATCCAGGCGCTCGCAGAGATCCTGGATCAACTCGCACGCCACCAGCGCGGCCGCGGCGCCAACGGCCAGGACCCCACCCCCGACACCGACTACGACGCCACCGCTGGACCAGTTTGTTAAACTCTCCCGGGCCTCGATGAATTCACCGGTACAAGTCAGAAACGCGGAAGCGGCAGAGATTGGTTGGCTGGCGAGGTTGTGGCGCGAGGGGTGGGTGGATGCGCACCTGGAGATCGTGCCCAGGGAATTGGCTCGCGCACGAACGCTCGAGAGCTTCAGGGAGCGGTTGGCGAATCTCGTCGCGAGTGTGCGGGTGGTTGGCCCAAGTGGGGCGCCGCTGGGGTTTCATATCGTGAAGGACGATGAGCTTTATCAGCTCTACGTTGACGCAGAGGCGCGTGGTTCCGGTGTGGCGGCGGCGTTGGTTGCAGATGCAGAGAAACAGATTGCCGCAGCGGGTTTCGAGACTGCGTGGCTCGCCTGTGCCATCGGCAATGCTCGCGCGGCGAGGTTTTATGAAAAGTGCGGGTGGCGTCGCGTTGGAAACATGATCAACGTGCTCGAAATCCCAACCGGCGAATTCCGGCTTGAAGTGTGGCGTTACGAGAAATCCGTGGCCATTTGAAGCGAATGACTAACGCCATCGAAGTTGTCGATATTCACAAGACGTACCAGGCGAAGAATGGGGAAGTGGTCCATGCGCTGAACGGGATCTCGTTTCAGGTTCCGCAGGGGAAGATCTATGGACTGCTCGGTCCGAATGGCGCCGGCAAGTCGACGCTCGTAAAGATCCTCAGCACCATCACGCCGCTCTCCTCCGGACGCGCCTCGGTGATGGGTTTCGACGTGACGCAACAGCCGCTCGCCGTGCGCGAAAAGTTGGCGGTGGTGCTGCAACAGACCGCGACCGAAAACCTGCTCACCGTTCGCGACAACCTCCTCATCTACGCCTATTTGCACGGCGTGAAACCCACGGAAGCCCGGCAGCGACTCGACGACGTCGTCGAAGAGTTTGAACTCGGCGAACGCTTGCGCGACACGGTCCAGGAGCTGAGTCTCGGCACCAAACGTCGCATCCAGGTCGCGAAGATCTTCATGCTGGAAGCGCCGTTGATCATTCTCGACGAAGCGACCACCGGAATGGATCCGCTAATGAAGCGTCGCGTAATGGATCGTCTGCGCGCAGAAGCGCGAAACGGACGCACGATTCTCTTGACTACGCAGGTCCTTAGCGAAGCAGAAGAGTTGTGCGAGAGCATCATGATCCTGGACCACGGCCGCGAAATGGCGTCCGGATCGCTGCGCGAACTACGGACGCTCTCGACGCACATGTTTCGCGTGAGTCTCGTATTCGCGGATGCAAACGGGGATTTAACGGGGAGGCTTCAGGCGCTGAATCCGGTCGAGCTACAGGTCGACGGCAACGCGGCGGAGATGGTATTTCACGGCGAAGAATCTTCACTGCTCGGGAAGCTGGCGGAGATCTCTCGCGAGACGCCGATTCTGCAATTCGAAGTACGTGGTCCAACACTCGAAGAAGTCTTTATTGCGTTGATGAAGGAAACGAGATGAGCGGCATTGGAGCGGTTTTCTACCGCGACTACCGGCAGCGAATGACGAACATCGGATTTGTCTTTTGGGACATGTTCGTGCCGCTCGCGTACTTGATCCTCTTCGGGCTGGGTTTCGAGCGAATGCTTGGCGGCGGCGTGGCACTCGGC
>JAICGQ010000367.1 GCA_025923035.1 Pyrinomonadaceae bacterium
GGCGACGAAGGTTGCCGGGAATATCTACATGCTCGAGGGCGCGGGTGGGAACATCGGAGTTTCGGTGGGCACTGACGGCATCCTGATTGTCGACGATCAGTTTGCGCCGCTGGCTGACAAGATTCGCGCGGCGCTCAAGGGACTGAATCAGGGTAAGCTGCGCTTCATTCTCAACACGCACTGGCATGGCGATCACACGGGCGCGAACGCGCAGTTTGGGCCGGAAGCGACGATCATCGCGCACGATAACGTTCGCAAGCGGCTGTCGAGTGAACAGAAGATTCCGTTCTTCAAGTCGACAGTGCCCGCTTCGCCCAAGGAGGCGTTGCCGGTGATCACGTTCGATAGCTCTTTGTCAGTACATTTCAACGGCGAAGACATTCGGGCCATTCACTACCCGCACGGACACACCGACGGCGACAGCATCATCTTCTTCACGTCGTCGAACGTGGTCCATCTTGGCGACGACTTCTTCGCCGGGCGTTTTCCGTTTGTTGACGTCGATAACGGCGGGAGTGTCGTTGGGTTGGCGAAGAACATCGGCGAGATCATTACGAAGATCCCGACGGGCGCGAAACTCATCCCCGGTCACGGTCCACTCTCGACGATCGACGACCTCAAGCTCTATCACCGCATGCTCCTCGAAACCACCGACGTCGTTCGCCAGAAAGTCGCCGCCGGCAAGACCCTCGATCAAATCAAGAGCGAAGGCCTTCCCGACGAATGGAAATCCTGGGGCACCGGCTTCATCAAGACCGACGCCTGGATCGAACTGATCCACATCAGCCTCACGAAGAAGTAACCAGGACTTAGCTTTTAATCAGAGGTTTCAGAAAACTCGCTCCGGCCGTGAGTTGGATTCCGAAGTTTTCGGCCACAGTTTGGCCGATGTCGGAAAGTGACTCTCGGGTGCCGAGGTTTAGACCGGGGTTGGCGGTGCGGCTGTAGATCAACAACGGCGAGTATTCGCGCGTGTGGTCGGTGCCGGGGAATGTCGGGTCGTTGCCGTGATCTGACGTGATGATCATTAGATCGTCGTCGCGCATGGCTGCTTCGATCTCAGGGAGACGGCGATCGAAGTGTTCGAGAGCACGGGCGTAACCTTCGGTGTCGCGGCGATGACCGTAGAGCATGTCGAAGTCGACGAGGTTTGAAAAAATCAGGCCGCGAGAATCGTCGTGAAGGGCCTTGATCGTTTGATCGATCGATTGTTCGTTGTTCTTCGCGGTTAGATCTTTCGTGACCCCAACCGAATCATAAATCGACGCGATCTTTCCCACGCAAACGACGTCGAGACCTTCATCCGATAACGCAGCGAGCAGGTTCTCACGCGGGGGCGGCACCGCGTAATCGTGCCGGTTCTCCGTGCGATAGAACTCACCTGTCCGGCCCAGGAACGGACGCGCAATCACCCGACCGACTCTGTGTTCACCCTCGAGTATTCCGCGCGCGATCTCGCAGATCTCGTAAAGTCGATCAAGCGGTATGACTTCCTCGTGCGCCGCAATCTGAAAGACTGAATCTGCCGACGTGTACACGATCGGCTTGCGGGTCTTCACATGCTCCTCGCCGAGGTCCTTGATGATCTCAGTACCGGAGGCCGGTATGTTGCCGAGAATTCCGGGGACGTCAGTCTCGCGAACGAAGCGATCGATCACCGACGCTGGAAACCCATTCGGATAAGTCGGAAACGCCTGTTGCAGAATGATGCCGGCAATCTCCCAATGCCCGGTTGTCGTGTCTTTGCCGTTCGATCGCAAGGCGCAACGCCCGTATGAACCGGCGGGGTTGTCGAGCGGCGGCAGATCGCGAAGCGGTCGAATGTTGCCCAGACCGTAGCGTTGAAGATTAGGAAGTTGGACCGTGCGCGATGCGAGAATGTGGCCGAACGTGTCTGATCCGGCGTCGCCCCAGTCGGGAGCATCAGGCATCGCGCCGATCCCGGCGCCGTCGAGAACGATGAGTACCACGCGGCAGAACGGAGGAACGGTTGACATTGTGCTTTGTTCTTTGTGCTTAGTTCTTTGTTCTTTGGCGCTTCTGCGACTTGGAAACAACAAAGTACCAAGTACTAAGCACAAAATACAAAGCAGTCATTGCTTGGGAGCGTAGTATCCGTCGCGAGCGCGGACCTCGGCCTTCTCTTTCACGCCGCGCACTTCCAATTTGATCGCGCGATACTTTCCGTCGCGCGCCTTGTTCGAGGGATAGTAGCCGATACTGTAGAACGTTCCGATATCAGCCGCGACGCGCGCGAATGCCGCTCGAGCATCGGAGAGCGATGCGGCCACAAAACTGCGCCCGCCCGAGCCCTTCGCGAGATCGTTCATCTCGCGTCGCGCAAGATTGTAGAGCTCGCGGCTGATCGACATCCGTTCAAACGGACCCATCTGGCAGAAACTGTTGAAGGTTTCGGCTTTTGCAGTCGGGAAGAAAATGCGTCGATAACGTTCGATCTGCCGCTGCGAGAGCGTTAGCTGCCCGTCGTCCTGACAGTCTTTCATCAGACGATCTTCGACGAAGTCTTCTGTGTTGACCTGGATGAAGTAGCAGGCGATACCGGCACGCGCGAGTTTCAACTTCGCGCTCGCGAAATCGGAGTGGCTGGCTGAATCGACGCCGTCGGTTAAAGCAACAACCGCGCGACGTCCGCGCACTTCATCACGTGGCGGCTCGCGAAAGATGGCGTCGGCGACGCGTTCGAGTGCGTCGTAATACGGCGTTCCATTGCTGGCGCCGAGGTTGTCGATTGCGCTCCGCAAGGCATCGCGGTCGCTCGTCAGTTGCGTTAGGACTTCGACAGTCGCCACGGACTCTGCGGAAACGGTGTTCGCCGTATTGAAGGCAATCACGCCGACGCGGTCGCCCGGCCGCAGCGCTTCGATGAAGTTGTTTGCGGCGGAGCGAATGAGCGCCACGTCGTCACGGGTCGATCCCGACGTGTCGAGCAGCAATGCGATCTCGAACGGTGTTTCGGCGGTGCCGAAGTTCGTTATCGTCTGTACCTGGCCATCTTCGATCAGGCGAAAGTTCTCGGGTCGGAGACCGGAAAGCGGGCGTCCGGAGCTGTCTGTTACAACTGCGGGGACGGAAACGAGTTGCGTATCGACGCGCACGACGTCGCCTTCGTCAACCTCGTCGCCGGCGGCAGGCGTGTCCGGTTTTTTCGTTTCCGTGGGCGTTTGTTCGTTGCCGTTGACGCGGCGCGGACGCTGCTGCTGTTGTTGGTTCGTGATCTGTTGTGCCTGCGGAGGGTTGAGCGTGAACCAGCCCGTGAAGGTCACAGCGAGAGCGGTCAAAAGCATGACGCGCGTGAGCAAACTACGACGACGTTTCATAAGTCTTGACATGATTCAATTCCGGATGGGCTCTCGTGGGAAGAATATAAACTGCCGACACGGGAAGTGTAAATCCGCGGTAGAGAACGCGGATGTTGCGCAGCTTGACACTCCTCCGTCGTTCTCTTAGCATGGCGAGTCGCTTGCTGCGTGCAAACGGGATTGGCGACAGGGCTGACTCGTTTTAAAGGCACGTACGTCAATGGTAGACGGCTTCCCTTACAAGGAAGAGGTTGGGGGTTCGAATCCCTCCGTGCCTACCAAGTCCTCGGTTTTGCGGAGTCGTAGTTCAGTTGGTTAGAACGCCGGCCTGTCACGTCGGAGGTCGCGGGTTCGAGTCCCGTCGGCTCCGCCACTTAAATCAATAGTCACTCATCAAGACCTGCCTCGTTTGGCAGGTCTAACTTTTTATAGCCTATCCGATCAATGCGATGATCTTTGCGCGGACGTCCGCCAACTCGTCGTGCGACACAGTGCCTTTCCGCGTAGCTTTTCGAACACGCCAATCCAGGCTCTTCAACTGATCAGCGAGAACAACGGCGCGAGGGTTTCCGGTGATTTGAACTTCGAACGGATAGTTTTTGATCTGCGAAGTCATGGGACAGCAGATCATGAGACTCGTTTTGTCGTTGTATGCTGCGGGCGAAAGGACCAGGGCCGGTCGATGTCCAGCTTGCTCGTGCCCGGCTTGCGGAGTGAAGTTAAGCCAGACGATGTCGCCAGCGTCTGGTACGTAACGCCGGGCCATCACCACACCTCTTTACCGACCGCCGCACCGAAATCGACGGCGTCATGCTGGTTCTTTGAAGTAATGCCTTTCAGTAACGCATCCAGCTCATACCTCTTTTGCCGGATAGGCTCGATCACAATTCGCCCGCCTTCCTCCCGCACCTCAACTACTTCATCGAGCTGAAGGTTGGTAGCTTGCATTACTGATGCCGGTATACGCACGGCTGCGCTGTTCCCCCACTTCTTGACTGTCGCCCTCATAAGAGTCTCCCAGCAAAAACTCTTGCGCGAGTATCGCAGCCGCAAGCTAACGTGTCAACAATGTAGATACAGGGCGGTCGCTGTGTACGGAGCCTCCGGATGAGGAACTTACCGCCGCGAGACGTAAAACATAGGGTTTTTCGTGTCATGCTTGTGCGCTGGCGTACGTATGAAATTAATCCAGCCACACCTATTGACCCGCCGCGCTTTTTGACTACAATTCTCGCCAACGGTGAATGTGGTTGCCGGGGTGAGGACGGTGACCAATCGAGGCTGAATGTCTCCGCCAACCTTGAGAGGCCGGTCCAAAACCGGCCTTTCGGTTTTTTGCCACAAAAACGCACAAAAGAAGCAAAGATGATCTCAGTCGCTGAAGCTATTCAAATCGTCCTCCAACACACGCAACCACTCGGCGCCGAGAAAGTCGATCTACCAAACGCACTCGGTCGCGTCCTGGCCCAGGAGATCGTCGCCGACTCCGATCTACCACCATTCGATCGCTCACAAATGGATGGCTATGCCGTGCGTGCGTCTGACACAACCACGGCTCCGGTGAGTTTGCGAATCGTGGGCGAGTCGGCGGCGGGAAAAGGCTGGCACCAGCGAATGGTCGAAGGCGAGGCGGTGCGCATCATGACGGGAGCGCCAGTCCCCGAAGGCGCCGACAGCGTCCAAC
>JAICGQ010000368.1 GCA_025923035.1 Pyrinomonadaceae bacterium
AAGGACGTGAAGAACCCGAAAGAAGTCGCGCGCTGGCAAACTGAGAACCCGCTTGCCGGCATGATTCAAACGAAAGAAGGCGAACAAATTGCCGGACGTTACCTGCACGATCTTCAGGTCAAGGACGGTCTGGCGTATCTAGCGTACTGGCACGATGGCCTTGTCATCCTCGACGTCGGCGCCGGATTGAAAGGCGGCAGTCCCGAACGTCCGCAGTTAGTCAGCCAACTGCGTTTCAATCACAATGAGCTCTACGGCAACGGTTGGCTGGCGGGAACGCACTCGGTTTATCGCTACAAGAACTACGTCTTTATCGGCGACGAAGTGTTTCCGGCGATATTCGACATCAAGTCGCCGCGACGGTTCCCGGTGCGCGGCATCATTCACGTCGTCGATGTTTCCGATATTAACAATCCGAAGAAAGTGGCCGAGTATCCCGTGCCTGAAGGCGCCGCTCATAACATGTGGGTCGAAAACGATGTGATGTACGTCGGTTACTACAGCGGCGGCGGTCGCGTCGTCGATGTGTCAGGCGAACTGCGTGGCGATCTTTATCGACAGGGTCGAGAGATGGCGCGTATCTGGACCGGTGATCCCGACGGGTTCCGCGCCAACCTGCCTTTCACCTGGGGCGCGCAGCCACACAAAGGATTGATCTACTTCAACGATATTCACTCGGGACTGTGGATCGTGAAACTCGGCGAGAAGATCGATAAAGGATCAACCACTGCGCCGGGACCGTAAAAGGCGAAGCCCGAACCAGCGGCGAGCCGCATCGTGAGTTGGGCCGTAACGGGGGCACATCCCCGCCGGCAGTTTTGGCATTAAAGGGGGCTGTGCCCTTCGGCCGAATGATCACGGTTTCTTGCGTGGTTCGATTTTGTAGAAGTCGATTCCGGCGGCGGTTGGCCCAATGTCGACTGTCGCCACTGTCTTCAGCGTCGTCAGATCGATCACCTCAACTGTCCCCGGCTCTGATCCGATTCCCTCGACAGTGACGAACGCATAGCGATCGTCGGGCGACACAACGACGCCGTGCAGCACTTTACGTTTCGTCGGTAAACGCGCGAGTTCCTTCCCACTCTTCAACTCATAGATCGACACTGACTGGTCGCGCTTGTTCGTCGCAATCAAACGCAAACCGTCGTGTGTGATCTCGAGATTGTAAACTCCGGGACGCGCCTCGATGCGACGCACGACCTGCCAGTCGTTTGTATTGACTTCAACAATCTCGCTCGAACCATTACACGCTACATAAACTGAGCCGCCGTCAATCGAAGGCTCGGCCCACGTCGGCGAACAAGAGTTATCACCCGGCTTCGGAGGCTCCATACCATGGCCGCCGGCACCGCTATGTTTCATACCCGAGCCGGTCTTCGATAACGGAAACTGCCGGGTCACTTTCAGCGAACGGGTATCGATCTCAACCAGCATGTCGTCCATCATGCACGCGGAGTATTGTTTGGTACCCGCCGCATTCAAGCGTGAACCATGCGGCATCGTACACGTCTTCAACCGCGCGACTTCGGTCATCGTTTGTGTCGAAACGACAGAGACCGTTGAGGGCACCATGTCGCCGTGCAAATTGAAGTTCACGACGAAGAGGAACGCCCCGTCGCGTGTGACGTCGAGTGTTGCGGGGAAAAGACCGAGGTTGGTTTTCGCAACCAGCGCATCGTCTTTAATTGCATACTTCCAAACGGATCCGAAAGGCCGGCCGTGGGCGAGCGTGACGTAATAGAACTGGCGATCCGGAGAGATGACGATGCCGTGCGGACCATCGATGTCAACGGGCATGTCGCCGGTGTCGACTTGTCGCTCGACGCGAGCGCCATCAGGTCCGAAGCGAACCACCGCGATCTTGTCGGCCGATTCCGATAGAACGTAAACAACGTAATCCTGATCAGGTTTCACCTGCGCTGGTGATGAAAGCGCAGTCGCGAACAGCAGGAACACAACGGCAGATCTCATAAGCGCGAGTTTATGATGAATTCATTTCCGGCGCGACAGAAGAAAACTTTTTTCACCTCAGGCCACCTCGCGTACGAAAATCTGCATCAATAGCGTTAGCCAAGTAATAGCTGCGGAGTCTCCCCCGCGTCGGTCCTAAGTTAGTTACAATCTGAGACCTCGCATTTCCCGGTCTCAATAAAGAAACAATTGACTTATGCACGAAGAAGAAATTCTGAAACGCGGATCTGTGTCTAATCGTGGTTTCTTTCTCAGATGCGCCACCCTGACTGCAATCCTCTTCATCATTGTTTCGACAGCGATGGGTCAGGAAACCACGCCAAACGCCGGCTCGTTACAAACGATCGACGCCTCGGGCAGGCCTTCCGGCGAGTGTCCACTCAAACACACGAGCGTTAAAGCAGAAGTCAGCGGCTTCATTTCCCGCGTCACGGTCACTCAGGATTTCGAGAACCCGTTCACCGACAAGATCGAAGCTGTCTACACCTTCCCGCTCCCGCAGTCAGCGGCCGTCGACGATCTCACGATGCTGATCGGCGATCGCACGATCAAAGGCAAGGTCATGCGTCGTGCAGAAGCCCAGGCCGCATACGCTGCCGCCAAAGAACTCGGTAAAGTCGCAGCCTTGCTCGATCAGCAACGTCCGAACATCTTCACTCAAGCCGTCGCGAACATACTCCCAGGCCAACAGATCCGGATCGTCATCAGCTACGTCGAGACACTGAAGTACGAAGAAGGTTCGTACGAGTGGACGTTCCCGATGGTGATCGGGGAACGTTACGACGCCGGCGACACTGATCAAGCGAACAAGCCTGCAAAGGCGCCTTCGATACCGAAAGTGAGATCCGGCCACAGTATCTCAATCGACGTCGAGATCGATGCCGGTGTCGATCTCCAAACACTCAACTCTGAAACACACGAAACAGAAGTTGAACGTAAGGACGAGCGACGCGCCATCGTGCGTCTCAAAGATCGCAACACGATCCCCAATAAAGATTTCGTACTCACCTATCAAACTGCCGGTCCCACAATCGACGATGCTGTCCTCGCTCATCGGTCTGAAAGGGGTGGCTTCTTCACTCTCATCTTACAGCCACCCCAGCGCGTATCTGTCGAAGACGTGAGACCGAAGGAGCTCGTCTTCGTCGTCGACACGTCCGGCTCCATGGAGGGTTTCCCGCTCAAAAAAGCGAAGGAGACGATGGACCTGGCGCTCAACACTCTCTATCCGTACGACACCTTCAACGTCATAACGTTCGCAGGCGAGACTGACATTCTCTTCGACGAACCACAGCCCGCAACTCCTGAGAATGTGCGCAGGGCGAAAAAGTTTCTGTCGAGCAAGGACGGCGGCGGCGGCACCGAGATGATGAAGGCGATCATCGCCGCGCTGGCGCCATCAGATTCTCAACAACATGTCCGCATCGCGTGCTTCCTCACTGACGGTCAGGTCGGAAACGATCAAGAGATCATTGCCGAAGTCAAGAAGTACAAGAACGCGCGCGTGTTCGCGATGGGATTCGGTCACGCGCCGAATCGCTACCTGCTGGACAGCATGAGTCACTACGGACGCGGCGACGTGGATTACGTGTCCGAGGTTGGCAACACGTCAGGCGTTGCGCGTCGCTTCAACGATCGGGTTCGCAATCCATTGATGACTGACATCACGGTCGAATGGTCGCCGAGCCTTTCAATCAGCGAGATCTATCCGAAGCACATTCCTGACCTGTTCAGTGCGAAGCCTGTCATGATCTCCGGTCGTTACGAGAAGGGTGGAAAAGGCACGATTTTGTTGAAAGGCAAGCTGGGCGGTCAGGATTTTGTGCGTGAGATCCCGGTCGAACTTCCGGAGACTGAGGACGGTCACGACGTGCTCGCGACGCTTTGGGCGCGGCGCAAAGTGGACGAACTGATGGGTGGAGACGTGCAAAACGACGAACTCCGCGAAGAGATTGCGCAACTCGGTATCAAGTTTAAGTTGATGACCCAGTACACGTCGTTCATCGCCGTCGACGAAGTGATCTTCACCGGGCCTGAAGAGGCGCGACCTGTAGAAATCGCGCAGACACTACCGGGCGGCGCGAGCTATTCAGTCGTGACTGTCACTTCAGGCGGCAATGCGATGCTGATGTCAACGGAGGCATCGGTCGGCACGAGCATCACCACGCAATCGCTGGCAAGCCTACCGGTGAACGGCAGAAACTTTCAGCAGCTCGCGCTGGTTGTCCCCGGTACTGTCGGTGGAAACTCAGAACAGTTTGCGAATTTACCTCAGGCAGCCGTCGCCACTAACGGACAGAGAGCAACTGGAAACATGTTCATTATCGACGGTGTGAGCGGAAACTTTGGTATCACACCTGGCGGCGTGAACCCTGGACCATCTGCCTCCGGATCAATGTTGGCCGCGACCGCCAGTGGCTCCGCCGGCGGAGGGGTGTCACCCGAGTCAGTTCAGGAGCTGACAATCAGAACGTGGTATCCGCAGTCTGAACTCGGCCGTGTACCAGGCGCGCAAGTGGAAGTCGTTAGCCGCTCCGGGACCAATTCGTTTCACGGTTCGTTGTTCTACTTGTTCGGAAACGAGTCGTTAGACGCGACCGACTGGTTTGCAAATAGTCGTGGACTGGAACAACCCGCCCGACGCTTGAACACCTACGGCGGCACGCTCGGTGGTCCAATCAGGCGCGACAGCGCGTTCTTCTTCGGCTCGTACGAAGGAATGCGCCTGCGCAGTCCCATGACCGGCATCACTGACGTTCCTTCTCTACTATCGCGGGCGACGGCTGTTCCCGAGAATCAACCGTTCTTGAATGCGTTTCCATTGCCCACGGGCGTCGCAAGGCCTGACGGGTTTGCCGAGTTTGCAGCGACTTTCGACAACGCCGCCCGCCATGACATCGGCAGCCTTCGTGTGGACTGGACGAATCACACCAGGGCGAACGTGTGGGGCAAGTACAGCTTCGCCGACTCTGCCGCTGATACACGTGGTAACGGCGGCTTCTCTCTAAACACGACGAACCGAATTCG
>JAICGQ010000369.1 GCA_025923035.1 Pyrinomonadaceae bacterium
AAACACCTGAAGCAGGATATTGAAAATGTCAGGGTGCGCTTTTTCGATCTCGTCAAACAGAAGCACCGAGTACGGTGAACGCTTGATTCGCTCGGTAAGCTGCCCGCCTTCCTCGTGACCAACGTAACCCGGAGGCGAACCAATCAACTTCGAGACGGAGTGTTTCTCCATAAACTCCGACATGTCGAACCGGATCAACGCTCGTTCACTGCTGAAAAGGAACTGCGCGAGCGATCGTGCGACCTCCGTCTTGCCAACGCCGGTCGGGCCTAAGAAAAGGAACGATCCAACGGGCCGCAGCGGGTTCTTCAATCCGGCACGTGAGCGTCGAATCGCACGCGCCAAAGCGGAGATCGCCGGACGTTGCGAGATCACACGCTTGTGCAGCTCGACTTCGATGCGAAGCAGTTTCTTCGTCTCTTCTTCCTTCAACGAGTTGACCGGAATGCCGGTCCAACGCGCAATCACGTCTTCCACGTCGTCACGAGTAACTTCCGCGGAAACAAGCGCGTCTTCCTGCGTGGCGCGCAGGCTCGCACTGTCGTAGGAGCGTGACCAGTCGTTCAATTCGTTCCAGTCGGCAAGATTGCCTTGTTCACGACGAACACGCAGCTTCACACGCGCACCTGCTTCGTCGATAACGTCGATGGCTTTGTCCGGAAGGAAGCGATCGGGAATGTAACGATGCGACTGATAAACCGCGGCTTCCAATGCGTCGTCGGTGTAGCGCACCTGGTGAAAGCTCTCGTAACGCTCGCGCACACCGTCGAGGATGCTGACCGCTTCTGCCTCCGACGGCGGCGGAACTTTCACTGCCTGGAAACGACGTTCGAGCGAGCGGTCCTTTTCGATCGACTTGCGAAACTCAGCGGGCGTGGTTGCGCCGATGCACTGAATCTCGCCGCGCGACAAGGCCGGCTTCAAAATGTTGGCGGCATCGAGTGAACCTTCAGCGGATCCCGCACCAACCAGCGTGTGCAACTCGTCGATGAAAACGATGTACTGCGGGTTCTCCACCAGCTCTCGCATGATCTGTTTCAGGCGCTCTTCAAACTGGCCGCGATACTTTGTGCCCGCAACGATCAGCGACAGGTCCAACGAAAGGATTCGCTTGTTTTCCAGAAACGACGGCACGTCGCCCCGGACGATGCGTTGGGCCAACCCTTCGACGATGGCGGTCTTGCCAACGCCGGGTTCACCAATCAAGACTGGATTGTTCTTCGTGCGCCGGCAAAGAATCTGAACGACGCGTTCGATCTCGGCTTCGCGTCCAATCAACGGATCGAGTTTGTCGTTTCCGGCGTCGTCGGTCAGGTCGCGTGAAAACTCAACCAGATGCGGTGTGTCTTTCTTCTGCGAAGTGCGCGCGTCGGCGCCTGACTGACGGGCGATCTCGTCGCGCACAGCGTTCAAACGCAGACCGCGTTCGTAAAGAATCTCCGCGGCCATCGAACGTTCTTCACGAAGCAGGCCCAGCAAAAGATGTTCGGTGCCGATGTGGCGATGCTGGAGACGATCGCTCTCCTCGTGGGCGTAAGCCAGGACGTGCTTTGTTTCCGGGGCCAACGGCAGTTCAACCGACGTTGAAATCTTCTCGCGCAGGAGTGTTCGTCCTTCGATCTCCTTTCGAATCGACTCGATGGAAACCTGGGCACGCGGGAAAAAGCGACCGGTGAGTGTTTTGTCTTCGCGCATCAAGCCCAACAACAAGTGTTCGGGTTCGATTGCCGGAGCTCCGAACTGCGAGGCTTCATACCGAGCGAAGAAAATTACCCGGCGCGCCTTTTCTGTGTAGCGTTCGAACATCTTGATTACGTAAAAGTCGTTATGATTACCAAGCCGGGCAAAAAACTGCTGCCCGGCAACTGGCGGGCATTATAACCTATCAATGAAAGGGCACGAAGCTTTGTCTTATTTATTAAGTTAAAAGGTTTAACGCCGCCGCTTTTTCACAGATCTGTTGTCGCTTTCAGCCGGCCCCCTTCCAGGACGTACGCGCGATCGCAAAGACTCGCGAGACTCGCGCTATGCGTCGCCATCACCGCCACCGCGCCATTATTGCGCGCATACGACACAAGCGCTTTCCCTAACTCCTCAGCAATTACAGCATCAACGTTTCCGGTTGGCTCATCGGCCAACAAGAGTCGCGGATGCGTAACGAGCGCCCGGGCCAGCGCCACTCGCTGCTGCTCGCCACCCGACAAGTGCGATATCGGATGATCTTCCCGGCCCACGAGATGCGCGTCTTCGAGAAGGTTCGCGGCGCGGCTGAACGCGTATTGACGCTTTTCCCGAGCGATCAATAATGGCAAAGCGACGTTTTCGATCGCGGAAAGGTCAGGGAGGAGGTAGTGAAACTGGAACACAAACCCGATCTGCCGGCGTCTGAACGCGGCCATCTTACGCGAATTCAGGTTCGAGACTTCGACGCCGTCAAATTGGATCGTTCCGTGATCTGCGTTTTCCAGACCGCCGAGCAAGTGAAGTAACGTGGACTTTCCCGACCCGGATGGTCCAGTGATCGCGATCACCTCGCCATGCTTTGCGGAGAACTTCACGCCTCGCAAGACTTCAATTCGGTCTCCGTTCGGCGCCAGAAAACTTTTTCGCAGATCGACAACGTCGAGTCCGAAATCATCCATCGCGCAGCGCCTCGACCGGACGCAACCGGGCGGCTGCGCGGGCTGGATAGATCGTCGCCAACACACTCAACACGAATGCGACCAGCGCCGCTAACAACGTCTCGCTCAACGTGGCGTTGAGCGGTACGTTGCTGATCGAATAGACGTCGGCAGGCAAACTCACAAGCTGAAAATAGTTGCCGAGGAAACATGCTGCGAGGCCCAATATCACACCGGCCACTGCGCCAATCGCACCGACAACCGCGCCTTCAATTACAAACAACAACATCACTCCCATGCGTGTCGCGCCCAGCGTGCTCAGCACAGCGATGTCGCGTCGACGTTCAACTACGACGAGGATCAGCATCGTCGTGATGTTGAGCGCGGCGACTGCGATGATTAAACCGATTATGAACAGGCCCATTCGTCGTTCGAGTGCGAGCGCGGAAAAGAGTGGTTGATTTGCTTGTTGCCAATCGACTGTCGAGTACTCCTGGCCCAGTGTCGACTGAACTCGCGTCGCGACGTCTTTGACGCGATCCGCGTCGTGGACCTGAATGCTCATGACCGATGCGGAGTGATCGCCGCCGGCGAATGTCGACGCCAGGTTGAAGTCGACGTAGATCCACGTCGAGTCGTATTCAAATAAACCGGAACGAAAGATTCCGGCGACGCGCAGGCGTCGCATCGTTTCGGTTGCTGCTTCGTTGGCGGGAATGATCTGAAAGATGTCGCCGATGGAAACGCCAATGCGGTTCGCGAGTTCTACGCCGATAACTGCCGGCGGTGTGCGTCCTTCGCTGAGTTGCGATCGATCGAAGAGTGGATCGAATGAACCATCGACGATCCATTTGCGCGCCTGTGCTGTTTGCCCTGCCTGGCCTTCAATGCCGCGGATCACAGCGTACGCTGAGCCTTTTGATCCGCGCGCGAGTCCGCCGTCGTACGTCGTCGCCGATGCACCTTCGACGCCTTCGATCTGTTGCAGTCGCGCGGCAAGGTTTGCGAAGTCGTTGATAGGCAAACCATCAGTGCGCAACACGCTCAGGTGCGCCGTGCCCTGCAGAATCTTCTCGCGCATCTCATCGCGGAACCCGTTCGAGAGGGCAAACGTCACGATCAACGCCGCAACACCCATCGTGATACCCAGCATCGCCGCCACAGCCGTAACTCGCGCGAGTCGCCGTTTGTGTCGCGAACGCAGATAACGGAAGGCGATGAAGAATTCGTAGGGCATCGGCCTTTACCTTAACAGCCCACTAAGCGACGCGGCGAAGGAGAGACGCGGCGTCCCCGTGTCCCCGTGTCCCCGTGTCCGCTTTCACCGGCGTCCCCGCGTCCGCTTTCACCGGCGTCCCGGTGGACACTTCTTCGTATCTTCCGGGCGGTTCTCCGGCAATAACCGTTTCAGGTCCGGATGGTCTTGCGCTGCCGGGTCGTTCAGTGGACGAACCTCGTAGATCGTGTCTGTCAAATGCCGGAAACGGAAATGGTTCTCGAGTTCGACAATCATCGGGATCTCGTCGCGTTGCCAACTGCACGGCAGCCACCAGCGCGGATCGGAGTCGAGAAAAACGCGACGTCCCTGCGCGAGATGATTCTCGACGGTCGAAAACAATTTGTCGCCAGGCCAACCCCCGCCCGTCCCAATCGTTTGCCAACTACCATCCCCAATCGCCGCCCAGTAATGCACCGCGATCGTCTGCGCGCCGGAAATCATGATCGCATCATCCGGAACTGACTCGAGTCGATGCACATAGTCACGACTCATCGCGCGGCGCTGAACAAACTCAAAACTAATCGGCCGCACGAGAATGAAAAACACCAACGCGAAAAGCAAGATCACTCCAGTCGACGCGAACAACGCCCGCTGCTTACTTCCCAGTCTCTTTTCACCAAGTCCGATCAACCAAACAGCACCAAGCGGCACGAGCCCCGGCAACCCGGTCAGAAAGTAACGCCAGTTAATGGTCGTGCTGTAGTTGAAAAACAAGACGAGGTTCGCAAACAACGCTACCAGCCACAACGCAAGCATCGGCGACAAACGATGCCTTCGCCATTCACTGAGCGGCGCAAACGGCAACGTCAAAAACAACACCGGAGCGCTGATGAAAAAATAAAGAAGATAAGGACGCAGGTTCGCGAGCTCCACCGGATGTCGCGCTGACTCGTCGCGCATCGATTCGCGCCAGCCGTGCCACAACGCGCGATACTGCGGATCTGTAAGAAACCAGTATCCAAACCACCCAAACGCCAACAGCGCAAAAACCGCGCACGACGCAGCAACGTAACCAACTTCTCGCTTACCAAACTTCCAGCCAAAAACGTACGGCGCGAGCAAC
>JAICGQ010000370.1 GCA_025923035.1 Pyrinomonadaceae bacterium
GTGCCATTTTCATGGCAGTAACATGCCCATTTCACTTACTCCATTTACCTGATTGTGTGTGGGTTTATTCCGCGTAAGGGAAATGCTGAGGTTGAAATCACGGATCGCCTGAATCACCAACAACCGCAAAGAAAGGAGGGCCCGGACGGCGCCGAGCCCCCTTTGGAAGCACCGATCGGGTTGATCTCGCGAGTGCCGTCCTCTCATTTCCAGCACCCGCAAGAACCTGCGGCTACTTCCCGGCACAAGATCTCATCTCCTCACGCTCGCACCGTGCGCGTGCGAGGTGATTCAATGAGACCCTGCACCACCTGAGCCACTTGTGAAAGAGGCTTCGGTTTTCTCAAGAATGCGTCGGCTCCCGCCCGACGGGCTTCTTCCTCAACTTCAGCAGAACCGTATGACGTGAGCACAACAATTCGAGTGTCGGGATTTCGTTTATGGACTAACCGGATGATCTCGAGTCCATCAGGACGTCGGGTGAGCCCCAGCCGGAGGTCCTGGATGATCACTTTGTAGTCGGTGATCTTGATTAGTCCCTCTGCCTCTTCCATCTCGCGCGCCGTGTCGACTCGGAATCCATGCTGTGAGAAGTATTCGCTCATCGAAAAGCAAATCGACTCTTCATCGTCGACAACAAGAAGATTTTTGACATCACTCGCATCACCGGTCGCGCTGTCGCGGCCGCGGAGAAGTTTAAGTAGACGGCCGGACACTCTTTTCAACGTTCCAATCGCGGTCATGAGGTTTTCTGTCGGGCGATTCCCAGCCGCGACTCCGTTCTGACTTTTTCTTACGGCGCCGAACCGTAAGCCTCTATCAAATTCCTCGGACCTTCCTTCGTGCAAAGACGCGGGTCCAAGCGAAGTACCGATCTTCGCTGCCCGACATCGTGGTTATTGGCCGGTGGATCGGAAGGAGCAAGCACTGCAGGCGGCAGGCGTCAAATCCCTCCAACTGTTCCCAAACGGTTGGTCCACACGTCCGGGCTTCGTGTGGACCATCTGACAGGGAAGCTGCAAAGCTGAACACCAGCAAAACCCCGACTGGTTTGAACTATCCAGCCTCCCATCGGCACCGAGACGCCGCGGCGGAGCAACCGCCATCCCGTGCCCGCTAACCTTGGGCGCATTATCAAGTTGTTACAAAATCTTTACAACGTAGGTCTTTGCCCATTTTGCTGGCAGGATTTTAGGGTTTTTGTTGAGGCGTATATGGCAGGATCCTGCCAGTGAGTTAAAACGTTGTGTTTACTGTACTTAGGTCAGAATTCAGTGGGGCAAATCGGGGCGATCCGGCAGGTTTACTTAGGGATCTTTGCCAGCCCGTGACGAAAAGCGTAAATAATCAGTTCGAGGCGGTCTGAAACGTCCAATTTTGAGAAGACGGAGCTGAGATGGTGAGTGACGGTCGTCTCGCTGATGAACAGTCTTTCGCCGACCTGCTTGTTCTTCAGGCCCTCGCCAACCAGCGCAATGACCTCCCGTTCGCGGTCGGTCAGCGACTCGATCTTCGCGGCTTCGGGATCGGGCATCGTCGGTTTCGTGAACTCCTGGATCATGCTGCCCATCATCGAGCGCTCGATCCACACCTCGCCCTCGTAGACTTTCATGATCGCTTTGAGAAGCTGATCCGCGGCGTGATCTTTCAGCACGATTCCCATCGCACCACGACGTATCGCACGCCGATGTGCGTCAGGATTTTGCACGCCTGTCAAAACGAGTACGCGGGAATCAGGACTCGCCTGGCACAGCTCGGGCAGGAAGGCGAGACCGTCGTCGTCGCCAAGCAGCAAATCGAGAATGATCACGTCCGGTTTTTCGGTGGCGGCGCGTTCGAGTGCTTCCTCCCGATTGCCGGCCTGCGCGACAACTCGCATTCGCTGATCGTGTTCGATGAGCATGCGTAATCCGCTCCGGATCACCACATGATCGTCAATTATCATTATGTTAATTGGACGCGCGGTCATAGTTTTGGATAGTTGATAGTTGATTGAGAGGCAGCGATATTGTAGCTCTTAAAGTGGTATTCCGACACTCACTACGGTGTAGTCTTTTTCATCAACATAAACTTGTGTTTCGCCGCCTAAAGCCGCTGCGCGCTCGGCTATAGATCGCGGGCGAAAAGCTCGTATTCCTTCATGACCTTCGGGACGCTCCACCTCGACAGGTGAACCGGCGCGCGGTCTACTATTTTTTATCTGCAACTGAAGTGAAGTCTCTTTACACGAAATCTCGACGCGCGCGTCGCGACAAAAAGCGTGGCGCCGCACGTTGCTGAGTCCTTCGGCAACGATCTGAAACAACTCCGCCGCCAAACGATCGTTGACCTTCACCTTGCCGTGCGATTCGACGTCGACGTTGATTCCGGTGACTAGCGAGAACCGCTCGGCGTAACGCTCGATCGCCGGCAACAGAACGTCCATTCGTTCTTCGCCGGCTTTGAGTCCCCACACGAAGCGTCGCAGCTCGGCGAGTTCGTGTTTGGTGAGTTCGAGTAGTTCCTGGACGTCAGCGCGAATGGCGACGTCGCCCGATTCGAGTTTGTGGTCCAACGCGGAGAGTCCGAACTGGATTCCGAGGTACGGCTGGATCACGCTGTCGTGGATGTCGTGCGCGATGCGCCGGCGCTCGGTTTCCGCGGCGTCGGACGCGAGGTTGTCGATCAGCCGAATGTTCTCCATCACCGGCGTGACGTGGTCCATCAACTGCAACACGAACTCCATGTCTGGACCATCGATCTGCATCGGACCGTTGACGATGTAAAGACGTCCCACTGCCTGGTGACGATAGTAAACGGGAACCGACAGGTATCGTTGCGCGTCGAGCATTCCCGATAGCTTGTCGCCGGCGCCTGTTGGTGCTTCGGAAAACACGCGCGTCTTCACATCGAAGAGACGCGCATGTGACGAGTGGTTTTTGCGGTAGATGACTGCGTGCTCGAGCGAAGGCGAGAGAAATTGCGCGGCCGCTTCCGGGCCGATCTCCGGAGGTGCGGAGCGGCTCGGGTAAATGCCGCGCGCGACGCGGTACATCTGGTAACTGTCCGAGTCTCCTGGTTTACCAGGAATCACTAAGAGGCACGCCTCCGCGTCGTAAAAATCGCGAACGCTTTCGAGAATAGCTTTGATCGTGCGGTCGATTCCGAAGCGAGGGTTGGAGAAGACTGTGACGTCTTTCAGGAGTTTTAGCCGGTTCTTGAGTTCGGTGTGATAGCCGCCCCAGCGCGCGATGATGTAACCGAAGATCAGCAGTCCGATTGGCGCCAGCAGCAGACGATTCACGGCGATCGGACGGCTGGCTGCGATCACTGTGACGATTGTGTAGATCGCTGCGGAGGCGAGTGTCAGGTGCAGGCCGTCTGTCAGGCCCCAGGTGAATGACGCGACGATGATCGAGAAGAAAAAGAAGTAATAGAAACTGCTATTCGTGCCGCTGGTGAATGCTACGAGCGGCAGGTACCACAAGAGGTCGAGCCAGGGGATTATTTTGTGGGCCACCACTGGTTTGCGGCGGACGGACAGGTGATAGATCAGCAGACCGTAGAGTGAATAGAGTGCCAGCGTCAGGTGAATCGGCGTGGTCCATACGCGCGCTTCCATCGACTCGATCAGCACGACGAGCAATGCCGAAGTTCCCAAAACGACGCGCATCCCCGCAATCAGCCGCAGATCGATCCACTGCTCTGACAACGGGTGCGCCGGTCCTTTGGGGGTTACGTGCAACACGGATTTTAAGCGGTCGTTTGCATGAGCGCGCGCAACTTCTCCCACGTGCGCTCCGCTTCGTCACCAAAGAGAACGATTTCAGATTGACGCTCGTCGAGATCGAGACCAAGACGTGTCTTCACCTCGCCGTCCCCGCGACGAAAATGCGCCGCCGTGATGTGATCGACGTGAACAATAAGCGTTCCGCCCTCCGGATGGGCGCATTCGATGAATTTCATCTCATTACCTCAAACAGAAGAGTCACCGGCGTGTTTACCGGCGGCTGGAAATTCTTGGTGATCTGTTTCCGATGTGGATGTGAGGGCCGGTTGCCACACCGGGCACGGCACCGCGAAAAGCCAGAAAGGGAATCGACTCGTTACGCAGAAATTCGATCAAAGCGCGGCCTTCAGCACTATCCGGATGAAGACCGACGTCCATTCCGTTGCGATGGTCCCAACCCCATCGGGTATGCAAATCCGACTGGCCGAAAGCACTCAACGGCAGCGGCTTCTTAAACTTTCCGACGAAGAATTCTTCGATCTTCCCGGCGTCGGAAAGTTTCCACTTCCCGGCGCCTTCCACGATGTCCTTGTCACTGGATGATTCTTCCGCCGGCGGCTTCGGGCGCTCGATGCGAACGACACGCGCGCGATCGATGAAGGTTGTAATGTTTCCGCGCTTGTACCAGTAACCGTCAGACTCTTCGCTCACCTCGTCGACCAACAGTGGACCATCGGCGAGGACGATCGTGATCTTTTCGGTTGTCGTTTCGGCCTTGCTCGTCTGTGCCTGCGCGCAAGTGAGCCCGAGGGCCAGGATGAGTGCGCAAGCATAGAAGACTCTCGACACGGATCTTTAACTCTTCGGCGCGAAATAGCCGACGCGCGTGTGCGGACGATAAGCGGGATTGGCTGTTTCGACTCGAACACGCCGGAAGCTTCCGTCGCGCGCTTTGTTCAGCGGCGTGAAGTAAAGCGCGTACTGATGGCGTAACTCGTCCGCCACTTCCGCGTACGTGGATTCCAGCGCGTCGAAAGTGAGCGGCTTGTAAAGCCGGCCGCCGGTGGCGCGCGCGAGTGCGGCCAGGTTCTCTTCGCTTTTATCGAGGGCCTGCAATCCGAGCCGCAAACGATCGATGTTTACCTGGTTGAATCTAACGGACGATTCGGTGCCGCCTAGCAGCGTATCGAGCTCGGCTCGTTTCGCTGCTCGGGAGATCTCGGTGTTGCTGACGATGTA
>JAICGQ010000371.1 GCA_025923035.1 Pyrinomonadaceae bacterium
GCTACAGTGCGCTTGCCTTTGAAGCTGGCTGCGCCCGCTTACCAGCTTCGGACAACCCCTGCCCGTTCTACTCTCTATACTGAATTCGGCGCCCGGTTATTCCCGAGTGCGCAAACAAAAAGCGCAAGTGAATTCGTGTGAATCACTTGCGCCTTCTGCTTGTCTGGCGACGGATTTTAGGAACGTTAGCTGCGGTGCTTCTGAAAACAAACTACTGCCACGTGGCAGCGACGATCACAGTGTCAAATTTCTCTTTCTGAGCAACTTTGCTCGCCGCCGGAACGCCCGTCAGTTGTCTGTGAACTGCGCGCTCTTGCTTCGACTCCGGAAACTGTCTTCCGACCGTTGCGCCCGCAGGCCAAACCTGGACCAGGAAATACTGCTCACCGTAGCGGTGAAAGACCAACGAAGCGTTCGTTCTGGTTCGCGTTCTCACTGCTGCGTTTGATAATGCGATCGCTTTCGAATGACCGTTGTAGTCAATAATCGACAGCATGGTGTCGCCCGAGCTTGGCATTGCGCGACCAACCGAATACTTGCCCGCTGAAAGTTGCTTGTCGCCAAAGGTGAAGTCGAACGGAATGTCGAACCGCACCCTGTCCGACAGGGATTGGGCCTGAGTTGTAGCAACTGACGCCAGGATCATCATTGCGCTCAGTAGAGTTAACTTTATGAGTTGTGTCTTCATACTTCTCCCTTTCTGTAAACCTTGATGGCCTATTGCCTTCGGTTATACATACTGCAGGAGAGTTTGTTTTATTCCGGGTTTTGTTGATGGTCCAGGATCAGTTTTGGAGTGCGGCGTGGATACGCGCCAGGTGGTGAACACTGTGGCGCACCGCGTGATCTTCGAGAACAAATTGACACGTTAATCGAGCGTTACCATAAAGCGGTACCGGCGCTGCACTATCGAGATCTGCGTCAGTAAACGTCCGGATCGCTGCGGCTGCGGCGGCGCTGTTTGTCGCCAGCAACTCGAGCGCTTCGGCTTTCGTGATCGCGTTGCACTCCTTTGCATGCCCGGCATTCATCTGGTTTACGGCCTCCATGCTGATGCCATCGGGAGTTCCCGCCGCGACACTGCGCGCAAACATGATCTCGAGGGGATAAACCATCGCCACGTGATGCACGACCACGCCGACTTTACGACCATCATGCGGCAGCGGTGTTTGCCATTGTTCCTCTGTCAGATTGCTTGCAAACGCGGCCAGCGCGCTTGCTCCTTCTTCAAGTGCCTTCGCCAGGGCCTCAGTTCGTCCGGTCATTCTTCGCCTCCAGTTGAATTCATTGTAAATACTCCTCTTGAACGCCGGATATTCCGCACTTAGTATGCATCGTTTGATCCGCGACGCTGATAACAAAAGGAAAAACTAGATGAAGAATCACGCGGTATCCCTGCTGGGGTTGCTGATCTTTGCCGGTGTGGCCTGGTTGCTCTCCAGTAATCGACGGCGCGTTGCGTGGAAGACCATCGCGTGGGGTGTGGCGCTGCAACTGCTGATCGGTCTGATCATCTTTCGCATACCTGTTTCACACCGGATCTTGCTGTGGCTGAACGACGCCGTGTTAGCGCTGCTCAACGCGTCGAAGAGCGGTTCGGTTTTTCTGTTTGGACCACTCGCGGCCAGTCCGGGCGAAACTGGTTCAGTAGGTTTTATTCTCGTGTTTCAAGTGCTGCCGGTCGTGATCTTCTTCGCGGCGTTTACGGCGATGCTGTATCACTTGCGCGTGTTGCAGGTGTTCGTGCGTCTGTTTGCTCGGCTGTTTCATCGCACGATGAAGATCAGCGGCGCGGAGTCGCTTTCGAGCGCGGCAAACATCTTTGTTGGTATCGAGTCGGCCCTCGTGGTCCGTCCTTATTTAGCGCGAATGACGCGCTCGGAGTTGTTATTGATACTGACGACGGGCATGGCCACCGTCGCATCGAGCGTGCTCGGAGTTTATGTCGCCTTTCTGAGCGGCGTGTTTCCGCAGATCGCCGGACACTTGATCTCGGCGTCGATACTCGCGATTCCCGCTTGTGTCGTTATATCGAAATTGCTGATTCCCGAGACCGAGACGCCGGAGACGTTGGCGGCTGTTCCACCGGAAGACGAGTCGACGCGATCGAAGAGTTTGATCGGCGCCATCATCGAAGGCGCGATGGATGGCGTGAAGCTCGCCGCCGGCATCTCTGCGCTGATCATCGCGATACTTGGCATCGTAGCGTTGATCGACAAGATATTGGGCGTCGTGAGTTCGTGGTTTGGAATGGGCGAGCCCTTGTCGATCGTGCGGCTGTTGAGCTGGGTCTTTTATCCGTTCGCGTTTCTGCTGGGATTACAAACGAGTGACGTGCCGGTCGCGGCGCGCTTGTTGGGTGAGCGAGTGATACTGACGGAGGTCTTCTCCTACAATCACCTGGCGCAACTGATCGCGGGTGGTCAGATTACCGACCCGCGCACGGTTGTGATTCTGAGTTATGCGCTCTGTGGTTTCGCGCACGTCGCCGCGATGGCTATCTTCGTCGGCGGCACAGCAGCGCTTGCGCCCACGCGACGCGACGACCTCGCGAGCCTCGGCCTGCGCGCGTTGCTTGCGGCAACACTAGCGACGCTGATGACGGGTTGCGTTGCTGGAATATTTAGCACCAGCGAAAGCGTGCTGCTGGTCAGGCCCGTCTGACTTCATCGCACGTCGTTTACTTTGAAGCGCTACCGATCGCGTTCTGGTACGAGACGTAGACTTGGGTTAAGCGATCCGCCGAAGCCGGATCGCTTCTTGCGAGTAGCGTAATCAGTTCGTCGCGCTGGTCCAATGCGGGCCGGAAGCTGTCACACTGGGCCCGGGTCAGATCTGACGGTTCTACCGACGTGTCGCATTGGTCGCGCACCGCTGTGAAAAAACGGCTGGTCGCCACGCGCGCCGGTTCATACTCACCACGCCGGGCGTTAATCACACCCGAACCGAGATCATTCTCCAATTTACTCAAACGCAACTCGCGCCTCGCCTCATCCCGTTCCCTCGTCCGGCCCCTGGCCGACAACCACATCGGGACCAGCCCCAGCAAAAAGACCACCACCAACACCGCCGCGTATATACCGATCCGCCGCCATCGACTGACACGAGAGACTTCCCCTTCATCGCTACTCATAAGTTCTCCTTCACGTAGACGAACCAGATCCGTGTTATTTTTAGGACCCAAGTTTAGCTCAACGCGCCGATCATCGTGAAAAGAATGCTGCGCCAGGGTTTATTGTTTCTGCTCATCTTAGCTGCCTGTTCCTGCGATCCATCGCCCCGGCAGGATGGCCTCGCAGCCGGCAACTCGACACCCGGCAACTCCACACCTGCACCACAACCAACACCGACGCCCAATCAGGACACTGCTCTGCGAACCGAGATCGAGCGGATCGCCGCGGCTGTGAAAGGGCGAGTCGGAGTGGCGGCGGAGCTCCTGGAAGCGAGGCAAGCGGTTTCAATCAATCCCCATGATCGTTTTCCGATGCAAAGCGTTTATAAGCTGCCGATCGGGATGACCGTTTTGGACCAGGTCGACAAGGGTAAACTCCGGCTTGAGCAGACGGTACGCATTGAAAAGACGGACTTTGTGCGCGCCGGTCAGCACAGTCCGATCAGAGACAAAAATCCGAACGGCGTGGAGTTAACGCTTCGTGAAGTGTTGCGCTTCGCCGTATCGGAAAGCGACGGCACGGCTTCCGACGTGCTAATGAGACTCGTCGGCGTCGACGTCGTCAGTAAGTACCTGAATGAGCTTGGTGTGAACGAGTTAGTGGTCGCGAATACGGAAAAAGAGATCGGGCAGGATTGGGAGACGCAGTACCGCAACTGGGCCTCACCTGACGGAGCGCTTCAGTTGCTGAAGCGACTGCACGAACGTCGCGGAATCTCGGCACAACACCAGGAACTCTTGTTGAAGTTCATGACCGAAACACCAACCGGTCCGCGACGGCTGAAAGGACTCTTGCCGAAAACCGCCGTCGTCGCACACAAGACCGGCACCTCCGGAAGTGCCAACGGCATCACTGCCGCCACCAACGATATCGGAATCATCATCCTACCGACTGGACAACACGTGGCCATCGCTGTTTTCGTTTCCGACTCTCCCGCAGACGTCGCCACACGCGAAAGAGTCATCGCACGGATCGCTAAAGCAGTTTTCGACAAGTGGAGTAATTGAGAATCATGACGTACCGAAACTATCTACTACTAAGTATCGCCTTTCTTTTATTCGCCGTACCATCCTGCCTTGCGCAAACGCCGCAAACGCAGTTTCCCGACACACCTGCCGGCACTCAGGCAAAAGCCTGGTTGGAATCCTTCAACGCAGGCGATGCCGAAAAACACAAGGAGTTCCTGCGCAAGAATGCACCAACGCGACTCGACCGCGCAGATCGCGAAATGGGCTTCCGAGAGATGACGGGCGGCTTCGACTTAAAGAAGGTCGAAGAGTCGACACCCACGAAGATGGTGGCGCTGGTCCAGGAACGAGCTTCGGATCAGTTTGCGCGATTGACGATCGAGGTTGACGCTGCCCAGCCACACCAAATCACAAGGCTCGCGCTGCAAGGCACGGCGCGACCGGCGGAATTTGCTCTTCCTCGCTTAAACGACGGAGATCTGACGGCGGCTTTACGAAAGAGGATGGACGAAATTGCCGCGACGGATCGTTTTTCCGGCGCGGTATTGGTGGCGAAGAACGGCAAGACTGCCTTTGCTCAGGCGTACGGTCTGGCGGACCGCGAAAAGAAGATTCCCAACACGCTCAAAACGCGCTTTCGAATCGGATCAATGAACAAGATGTTCACCGCCGTCGCTACTCTCCAACTCGTGCAAAGCGGCAAGCTCGATCTGAAAGCGCCCATCGGCAAGTATCTGACCGACTATCCCAACAAAGACGTCGCCTCGAAGGTAACAGTAGAACATTTGCTCTCGCACACC
>JAICGQ010000372.1 GCA_025923035.1 Pyrinomonadaceae bacterium
CCCGATGCACGACGCGCCGGCAACCACGACGCCACCACCGCGATCACCAGGAACACAACCGCGACCGAAACGAACGTCACCGGATCCGTCGGCTTGACCTCGACCAGCATGCTCGCGAGAACGCGCGTCAAGGCAAACGCACCAACAAGACCGATCGCGATGCCGATGATGCTGAGAGAGAGTCCCTTCCCCACCATCAATCGGAAGATGCGTGACGGCGCGGCGCCGAGGGCCATGCGCACGCCGATCTCCGCGGTCCGCTGGCGCACGGAAGTCGCAAGGACGCCATACAAGCCAACGCCCGCAAGCAACGCCGCGATCGCCGAAAACACTCCGATCAGCAACAACGAGAACCGCGTTTGTGCCTGGGCGTCGGTGACCAGCGCGGCCATCGGTTTCATCTCATTGATTAGCGTCTCCTTACCTGCCTTCTTTACGACTTCACGAACCGTGCCTGCGAGTGCCGAGGGATCGCCGTCAGTCCGCACCGCCCACCACGAAGCAGCGCCGTGATTCAGATAACCATCGGTCACGTATATTTGTTCACGCCCGGCTTCGATCAGCGACGTGTTGCGCTGATGGGCCACCACGCCGATTATCTCTCCCCACTGAGCCTCGGGAGTGCGGACGCGATACAGGATTCGCTTGCCCACTGCCGACTCGTTTGGAAACGCCTTCGCCGCGAGTGCCTGATCGACGATTAGCAGGTTCTTGTCAGGCGAATTGTCGTCTTGCGTAAACGTCCGCCCGGCCAGAAGAGTGGTGCCCATCGCCTCGAAATAGCCGGGTAAAACAATCTGAAGATCCGCAGCTTGAAACTTACTCGGATCGTTCTGCGCTTCCGCGCCGCCCCAGCGCACGGGACTAAACCCTCCCGCCAGCGGCAATGGAAACGACGCTGTCACACTGTTAACACCCGGCAGCGCATCGAGTTGCTCGCGAAGTTGCCGCTTGAACGTGTCTCTTTCCTGAGGCGTGTTGCCGACGTTGCCGAGAAGTTGAAACGTCAACAGCCCGTGCGGATCAAATCCCATATTCACCCGTTGAATGTTAATGAACGTGCGAACCATCAATCCCGAACCAATCAGCAGCACGAACGCCAGCGCAACTTCCACGACAACCACACCATTACGCAGTCCCGCAGCTCCCAATGCTCCAGTCCGTCCGGCAGCGCGCAAAGTGTCCATCAAGTTCGGCTTCGCGGTGCGAAGGGCAGGAATCACGCCGAAGAGTACAGCCGATAACAATCCGGCCAGGATTGAAAACGCCAACACCTGCCAGTCGATCCCGATCGCATTCAGACGCGGCAGATTCTCGGGCGCGATCCAAAGCAATTGACGAATCCCCAAATACGCGAGACCAACTCCGATGGCTGTTCCGATCGCCGCGATCACGATCGCCTCGGCAAGAGTTTGTCGGACCAACTGCCACCACCCGGCGCCGAGTGCAGCGCGCACCGCGAGTTCTCGTTCGCGTGACGAAGCTCGCACCAACATCAGGTTCGCGACGTTCGCACACGCAATCAGCAGCAGGAAGATGACTGCACCCATCAACGCCAGAATCGTCGGTCGGACTTGATCGACAAGGTGCTGCTTCATCGGCACGAGTTCGAAGTGACTACCAGCCGTCCGGGCGATCGGATTCTCGTCACGAATCTTCTGCGCGATGGTCTCGACTTCGGCCTGCGCGGAACTGAGCGCAACGCCAGGTCTGAGACGGCCAATGACGCGCCACTGCACGTTGTTTCGATTGGCAACGTCGTACGGAATGCGCGAGGCAATCCAAACACTCGGAAATTGTTCCTGGTTCGCTTGCGGCGGAAACAGCAATTCAAAACCTGGAGCCAGAACGCCGACGATAGTTGGCGGTGGTCCAAATGCGGCAGTGACGGGCAAAGGTTTGCCAATCATCGATTGGTCGCCACCAAAACGCTGTTGGAAGTACTCGTGACTCAGCACGACCATTGTCGGCAGCGGTGGTGGGGCGTTAGCAGCGGGCGCGTTGCCACCTTGCGCTGCCGGCGGCTGCGCCTGCGGCGTTCCGTCAGACTCCTGAAAGTCGCGGCCGGCGACGATCGACGCGCCCATCATCTGAAAGAAATTAGTCGACACCGCCGCGGCGCGAACGCGTTCAGGCGTACCGTCCAAACCGGGAAGCGTAAAACGAAACGTCTGGACGGCAGCAAAATCCTCGAAGTTGTTGTTCGCTCCTTTACGCAGGTCGAGGAAGTCGACGTTTGAGATCGGAAAATCTTTCACGCTTCGTGCCTTCATATCGCTGCGGTTCAGGACCAGCCGCTCCGGATCCTTGTAAGGCAGCTTCCGCAGCAGCACGCCATTCGTGACACTGAAGATCGCAGTGCTGGCGCCGATCGCCAGAGCAATCGTGACGATAACTGTGATTGTGAATATGGGGCTTTTGCGCAGCGTGCGAAACGCGTAAAGGAGATCGTTTAGCATGTGCGGGAGTTTAGTCCGTCTCACGAACTCCCGCCAAGCGAAATTCGCACATCCGGCCGGGTTTTTATCTTCCGAGAGGACAGGCGTTAGCCGCCGTAAATTGGGTGCGTTTTACAACCAAAGACGGCGGCTAAAGCGAACCGCGAAGCGATATGGACCAGACTAAAGCTCCTGGCCCAACTCCTTCGCAACGTCGGCGATGGTCTTTGTGACCTCGCGCTTGAAATGCGCGGCCGTGCGACCGTCAACCTGTTCCACGGCATTCACTGCGAGCAGCGATTCGAGCAGGGCCCACTTCGGTCCACGCGGTGGGACGCGAAGGATCTTTCCACCCACGATGACAATGCCCCCGCCGCCTTTTGATACTCCGCCGAGCACCTTGCCAAACGTTTTTTCATCGAAGTCTTCCAAACGCGGCGGAGGCAGCGGGAGAAACCATCCGGGCCAGATGGCCACACTCTCCTTCGATATGCCGTCATTCGTCAATCGTACCCATGGGCCAGTCTGATCCGGCTCGATCAGATCGCGGTTCAACACCCATCCTCTTTTGAACGGCAGGCCGCGGAGAGCACCGTTGTCAAAGTCCTGACACTGAAGGTGCAAGTGAGGAGAGTCTGATCTGCCTGAGTTTCCGGCAAGGCCCAACGTCTGTCCGGCGGTCACCGCAGCCCCGCTTTGTCTCAAGACTTCCGGGATGCTGCCTTTTTGAAAGTGAGTGTACAGTACTTTGACTTTACCATGCCGCACCCAGATGTGATTCGCGTCCGCCGACAACTTTTCACCCGGCACGGGATTGTCGTCGAAGTCATTTGCAAAACTGATGACCGAGCCATCAGCCATCGCGCGCACAGGCTTTCCCCAAATGCGATAATCTTCGTTCTTCTTGCTGTCCCCGCCCGGTACCAGCTTGGTCCAACTTCCGTTCACGCGCGCCTGCACACTGATGTCGTGCGCAAAGATCTGTGTACCGCCGGCGCCGCCGTTGGCCCAGTGCTGCGCCGAAGTGACAACGTACTCCCCGCGATCCAGATCGACGGTGCTGAACGGCAGTAGAAACGCACCACTTCCCGTCGGATTGGTAAAAGGTATCAAGTCCATCGTCACCGTAACCGGGTCAGAAAACCGGGCGAAGGTGAGGCTCACTTTGACCTTCGCCGGCGCGGGAGCGTTCAGATAGACCTCGTTGCGCTTTTTGTTCTCCCCAGCCTCGCTGGTGTCGAGGTCGACGACGCCGTTGGACCACACGGCGGTCGTTCCGGGAGCGATCACGCCGTCATTAGGATCGGCGTCTCCCGCAGGATCCATTGCGATCTTCACTCCTTCCATCGGATCCGAAAGGCCGATGTCCGGGAAAGAAAAGGTGATACCGGTCAGAGTTATCGCTTTTTTCTCCTTGTTGGTGATGCGCAGACGAAGCACAATCTTGACCATTTCCGGCTCTTCGTCAGATCTGGCGGCTATTGGGAGGTAGTATGCCTTGCCGTTTTGGGTAGGTTCTACGTCAAGGCCGATGTTGGGAGCGGTCATTTGGTTCTCCTTTTAGGTGGTATTGACGAGTGTAATGGCAATCGATATACCAACTTCATCAACGCCGGTTTTAATGAGAGTGTTTGGGCCACGGGCGTTTGATCGAGTGTTTCTGTCCATTATTGTAGACAGTGAGGGTTAACAAAATTGGACACCTGCCATCGGCTCGCACGCTTTGCGACGGTTTTAATGTTGATCCTCGTTGCTTGTGGCGGGGTTACGGCACAGTCAAAACGCGTAGTCATCGCCGTTAGCACGCTATTCGATGGTAAGGGCAACGTCGTAAGAGACACGCGCATAGTCGTCGAAGGCCCGAAGATCGTCGCACTCGATCCGAATGCCGGCCCAATCGACTACGACTTGCGCGCGCTCACAGTGATGCCCGGCTGGATCGACGCTCACGTTCACATCACCTGGAGTTTCGACAAGAACGGCAAGAACGCGGGCGCCGGCGAAACAACGCAGTACGCCGCGTTGCAAGCAGCAGCGAACGCATGGGCCACGCTGATGGCGGGCTTCACTACGGTGCAAAGCGTGGGAAACCTGAACGACGTCGAGTTGCGCGACCTGATCAACCGCGGCGCGCTTCCGGGTCCACGCATTCTGACTTCCGCGGAGCCGCTGATCGGACAAGGTGAAAAGTCGGGCACGCCCGATGAGATTCGCGCTTTTGTGCGAAAACAGAAAACAGCCGGCGCCGACGTCATCAAGATCTTCGCGTCATCGAGCGTGCGGCGACCGGACATGTTGTTGTCGCCGGAACAGTTGAACGCCGCCTGTGACGAGGCAGAGAAGCTGGGACTGCGCGCGCTGGTCCATGCTTACGGCAAAACCGTGCGCGCCGCGAGTCTCGCCGGATGCACGCAGATCGAGCATGGAACGCTCGCAAGTAATGACGATCTGAAGTTGTTAGCGGAAAGAGGGAC
>JAICGQ010000373.1 GCA_025923035.1 Pyrinomonadaceae bacterium
CACCGAAATGCCATCAAACTTGCCCTTCAACTCCGGCAACACCAGCGCAACCGCTTTCGCAGCGCCAGTCGAAGTCGGAATCATCGACAACGCCGCCGCGCGGGCGCGTCGCATGTCCTTGTGCGGCAGATCGAGCAACTGCTGATCGTTGGTATACGAGTGGATCGTCGTCATCTGCGCCGAACGAATGCCAAACTTCTCATGGACCACTTTTGCCACCGGCGCCAGGCAGTTTGTCGTGCACGACGCATTCGAGATCACGTGATGCGCGGCAGGATCGTACTTCTCTTCATTCACGCCGAGCACGATCGTGATGTCTTCGTTCTTAGCCGGCGCGGAGATGATCACTTTCTTGACGCTGCCGTGCAGATGCTTCTTCGCATCCTCAGCCTTGGTAAAAATGCCCGTGGACTCGACAACGATCTCAGCACCGACTGATTCCCAGTCGATCGCGGCCGGATCGCGTTGCGAGAAAACACGAAACTCGTCGTTACCGACCTTGATTCCGCTTTCAGTCGTAGTGACGTCATGGTCTAAATTGCCCAGGACTGAATCGTATTTCAGCAGGTGCGCGAGTGTTTTCGTGTCTGTGAGATCGTTAACAGCGACGAAGTCGATATCAGAATCGCCAATCGCGGTGCGATAAATATTTCGGCCGATGCGTCCGAAACCATTGATGCCAACCTTAACTGCCATTCTCAAAATCCTCCTGCCGTTGCTAATAAATGCGACGGTTGTGTCGTTTTTGGGATTAGAACTGTTGCAATTGTGGGAAAGAGTCTCGCCTTTCGCTGTCGGCAGTGTCAAGCGAGGCTTCGGTGCGCGCAGAGATCGCGCAGAATCTATCGGAAATGCAGGCCGATTTTATGAAACTGCACTTTTGCTGGTAACGTAGTAGACGCTTGAAGCAGCGGACTGTGATTTGCCAGAATGGTCGCTGTTTCAATTCCCTTCTCCTTTTCGCACTGGGAACTGGAAGGATCACTTATTAAGGAGCTCTTCGTCAGATGTTAACTCTCAAGTCTCGTACTCTAGTCAGGGCAGTGATTCTGTCCAGTGTCTTGCTCGCGGGAACAAGTGCGGCATTAGCGCAAGTACCGCCTTCCGCGCCGCGACCAAGTCCGCCGCCCGGTGACCCGACGCGACCACCAGGTCAGACTCCGATTCCCGGAACCACGCCGAGCACTCAGAATCCGCCGCAGGCGCCTCCGGGCACAACGCCGACGAATCCAACGACGCCTCCCGGAACGACACCTGGGCAAACTCAACCACCTGTTACAACGCAGACACCTGCGCCGACAGGCGGCGAGGTTACCGGGCCGATTCGCGAGCCTGTGATTCCGCAGTTTCAGCCGCGTCCGTTGCCGCCGATTCCGAGTCTTCAACGTTTGGGTGTCGGAACCGAAACGCTTCCACTGACACTGAACGAAGCGATTAAGCGTGCGCTCGAAAACAACAACGACATCGAAATCGCTCGCGACACCGTGCGCATCGCAGAGACGCAGTTGCGCGCACTGGAAGGAATCTTCGACCCGATCTTCGAGATCACTCCGCAGTACGACAAGCGCATCGATCCGGTCCAGAGCGAATTGAGCGGTGGCGGCTCAACCGGCACGACCAGCACCACGACGTACTCGTGGAGTCCGTCAGTCAGCAAGCAATTCGGAAGGGGTGGCGGAACCTATTTTCTGCAGTTCGCAAATTCACATACGAACACGAGTAACAGTTTCAGCTTGCTCAACCCGTTCTACTCTTCAAACCTTTCCTTGAGCTATACGCAACCATTGCTGCGCGATCGTTCCATCGACAACAACCGCCGGCAGATTCGTATTCAACGAAAGCGCATCGATCAGTCAGACGCGGATTTCCGCCAGCGCACGATCCAGGTGATCACTCAAGTGCAACAAGCGTACTGGGAATTGGTGTTCGCGCTGCGCGATCAGCAAAACCAGTTGGCAAACCTCAATCTGTCGCGCGAGAGTTTGCGAAACGTCGAAGCGCAGATCGCAGCGGGCGCAAAAGCCCCACTCGAAAGAGCGGAAGTGCTGACGGAGTTGGCGAACCGCGAGACAGCGCTGCTAACAGCGGTGCAGTTGGTCGCGATCGCGGAGAACAACCTTAAGGTGTTGATCTTCAAGGAGCCGAATAGTCCCGATTGGTCTGCCCAGCTAACACCGACGGAGCAGCCGAAGTTTGATACGACGCCGGTGAACTTGTCTGAGGCGCTGAAAGCAGCGCGAGACAACCGGCCGGAGTTACGGCGGTTGCGTCTCCAAAACGATATCAATGATATCGATCTTTCGTTCTTCAAGAACCAAACCAAACCACGCATCGATCTCGTGGGCGCTGTCGCTCTCACCGGTCTTGCTGGATCTGACGTTTCCGACCCGATACCGCCGGTAGGATCGGTGGTTCCGCTGATCATCGGCGACCCCGCAACCAGTTCGTTGGCCTTCCTGCTTTCACAGATTCGCGCCATTCAAACTGCGCAGGGTTTGCCGCTTGCCAACGTCCCGCTGGTTCAGGAGCCGGACATCACGACCAGACCGAATCCGAACTTAGTCGGCGGTTACGGACGTGATCTTCGCAACCTGTTCAGTGGCGACACTCGCAACGTCACGATCGGCGTGAGGATTCAGTTGCCGTTCAAGAACACGACGGCCGAAGCGAACCTTGCCAACGCGCGAATTCAGAGAGAGCAACTCGCGGCGACGGTGCGTGCGCAGGAACAGATAATCGAAGTCGACGTTCGCAATTCGGCTCAAGCAGTCGAGTCGGCACGCCAGCGAGTGCTTTCAGCTCGTGAAGCGCGAACAAACGCCGAGATGCAGCTCGAAGGCGAGCAGCGCTTGTATCAGGTGGGCCGTTCGACGACGTTCCTTCTTTTCCAGCGTGAAAACGCGTTGGCGAATGCACGTGCGTCAGAACTGCGTGCGGAGACGGACTACAACAAGGCGATCGCTGACCTGCAACGTGCGACCTCAACGACGTTGCGCGCCAATAACGTGATCGTCGAAACGACTCCAGGCCCATAACTGAAGTAAAACATTATATAATCCGTGTTCCTTAGGTCCGTGCACTAAGGAACACGGATTTTTTCATGCAGATCAGCGCCACGATCATCACGTTCAATGAGGAGTCGAATATCAAAGCCGCCTGTGAGTCAGTTGCATGGGCCGACGAGATCGTCGTCGTCGACTCCAACTCGACTGACAAGACGCGCGACATCGCCGCGGCCTGTGGCGCACGAGTGATAACCAACGAGTGGCCCGGCTTCGGGGCGCAGAAGCAGTTTGCCGTCAACCGCGCGACTCACGATTGGATCTTCAGTCTCGACGCTGACGAGCGCGTTTCCGATCAACTCCGCACTTCACTTGAAACTCTCAAGCACCACCCACAAGGATCAGACGCAGACGCGTATGTCGTCGCCCGGCGCACGTACTACCAGGGACGCTGGATACGCGGCGGTGGCTGGTATCCCGATTACCAGTTGCGCCTGTTCGACAGGACCAAGGGCCACTGGAAGCTACGCCACATTCACGAATCGGTCGTCATGGAAACAGGCGCGCGGGTGGGAGAGATCGGTGGCGATCTACTGCACTACACATCGCCGAACGCGGCGCACCATCACAAGATGATCGGTGAGCGTTACGCACCACTCGCGGCGCAGCAGATGTTTGAAGAAGGCCGCCGGACTTCCGCATTCGGGGTTGTTTCCGCCGGGCCCGCAGCATTTGTAAGAAGCTTCTTGTTGAAGGGTGGCTTTCGCGACGGACTGGCGGGCTTTACGATCGCGAGTTTTGCGGGACACCACGCTTTTCTGAAACACCTGATGCTTTGGGAGTTACAACAGAACCACAAATCACACGAATAAAATGCCTGAGCTTAGTATAGTTCCCCCGTTCGTAGGTTACGTCTTTGCCGGAATTTTCGGCGCCATCATCGGCAGTTTTCTCAACGTCGTAATTCATCGTGTGCCGAACGAGGAATCCGTTGTCTTTCCCAACTCCCGTTGTCCTTCGTGCGGCGGAGTAATCGCCTTCTACGACAACATTCCGGTTCTCAGTTACCTCATACTCGGGGGGAAGTGCCGGCACTGCAAGACACACATTTCATTTCGTTATCCGGCCGTTGAATTACTCACCGCGGCGTTGTTTGTTGCGGTCGCGTGGCACGACGGCATGGGCGTGCGTCTGCCGTTCGATCTTGTTTTCGTTTCCGCATTGCTGGCGCTCGTGTTCATCGACGCGGAGCACATGATTTTGCCAAACGTGATCACGTATCCCGGGATCGTTTTTGCTCTTGTTGCTCGACTAGCAATTCCGTTCCTCACTCGCACACCGCACTTCGACGACCTGCCGTCGCTGATCAATGGACCATTCGAAGGTATGCCCATCTGGGTTGCTTCACTCGGTGGCGCGGTTATTGGCGCGCTCGCGGGCGGCGGTTCGCTGTGGCTGATGGGCTGGATCTGGGAAAAGCTTCGCGGCGTCGAGGCGATGGGACTCGGCGACGTGAAGATGATGTTCATGGTCGGGGCGTATCTCGGCTGGCGACTCACGATCCTGACGATCTTCGTTGGCGTGTTGACCGGATCGATCGTGGGCGTGTTGTTGATGGCGCGGCAACGCGAGCGAAACATGCAGATGCTGTTGCCGTTCGGCATCTTTCTCGGCATCGGCGCAATTGCTTCGCTGCTGTTTGGTTCGCAGGTCGTTAACTGGTATGCCGGACAATTCAGACTCTGAAGACTGAACGTGGCGCGCAATCGTTTCCAATTCGGTTTGGCGATGCTGACGGGGTTGTTCCTCCTGGCTGGAGTGTTTGCGATCCTGCTTTATGCCCTCACGCCCGAGTCTCCCGTGTTTCGTGGTC
>JAICGQ010000374.1 GCA_025923035.1 Pyrinomonadaceae bacterium
GATCTGCGGTGGACTGGAACCGAAGAGGATGCGGAATTCATTTCCCGCAACGGCTTCAAGCTCGGGTAGGTAATCGTTGGAACTCTCGCGCGCGAGGCGGATCGCCATCTGTCGCAGCGCCTTGATACGGTTCGAATTGCGACGATAGTAACTCGCGCTGACTTCGTGACGGCTGGCGCGATCATCAACCACTTCCTGCTCGTTGCGCAGGTAGCCCAGGTAAGCACGAACGACCGGTCCAAACTCTTCGTCAGACGATGCGCGCGACCCCTGGCCCGCCTCGATACACGAAAACGTAAAAATAACGACGAGTAGAAGCGCCGGTAATCTTCTCACGAGAGTTGCCATGGCGTGGGCCAGTCTATCCTAATTTCGTTGCAACCGGCGATTATAGCAGTCGTTGCGAGAGCAAAATTGCGCCGGTCTGTCGGCAATGTTACATTGATCTTCGTTTTCCGTTAAGCGGTATGATTTCCCCGGATTCGCAAGCTCAGACTACCCGTTACAACATCGCGCTCGGTGTCTGCGGTGGCATCGCTGCTTACAAGGCCGTCGAAGTATTGCGCGGGTTGCAGCGCTCCGGCTGTGTGGTCCGTGTCGCTATGACCAAGCGGGCGTGTGAGTTTGTGCAGCCGCTGACGTTTCGCGCGTTGTCGGGTTCGCACGTCGTTGTCGACGACTACGCTCCGGACAATCCCGATCCGATCGCCCACATCACTTTCTCTCAAACAACAGATCTTTTGATCGTCGCCCCTGCGACGGCAAACATGATTGCCAAGTTTGCGCGCGGGATTGCTGACGATTTTCTCAGTTCGACGTATCTCGCGTGTACCGCGCCGGTACTGGTCGCCCCCGCGATGAACACGACGATGTGGGAACATCCGGCCACGCAACGCAATCTCGATCAGCTTCGAGCGGACGGCGTGCACATCATGGAGCCCGATGCGGGCGAGATGGCCTGTAAAACGATTGGACCAGGCAGGCTGAGCGAACCCGATCGCATCGTCGCCGCGGCGCTCGAGATACTTTCCGCGTCACATAAAAAAGATTTAGCCGGCGAACGGCTGTTGATCACCGTCGGCGCGACTCGCGAAGAGATCGATCCGGTGCGTTTCATTTCGAATCGTTCTTCCGGCAGAATGGGTTTCGCACTTGCAGAGGCAGCGCTGAAACGCGGTGCTGAAGTAACAGTTGTACGTGGAGTGACGACTGTCGATCCGCCCCTCGGTGCTCGCGTTATTCGGGCGTTATCAGCGGAGGAGATGGCGCAGGCGGTTGCGAACGAGAGTGGAAATGCGTCGGTGTTTATTGGCGCGGCGGCGATTGCCGACTATCGTCCGGTGCAACGGGCCGAAGAGAAGATCAAGAAGTCTGAAGAAAGGCTGACGTTGACACTCGAACGCACGCCCGACGTTCTGTCGCAAGTTGCGGCGCAGAAGACCAACGGGATGTTGGTAATCGGGTTTGCGGCGGAGACTGAGAACGTCGTCGATAATGCAGCCGCGAAACTCAAGAGCAAGAAACTCGATGCGATCATCGCCAACGACGTCTCGCGTGCCGATGCAGGTTTTGATGTCGCTACGAACGCCGTCGTGATCATCACCAGGGATGGCAATCGCGTTGAACTACCCGTGATGTCGAAACGTGAGACAGCGAATCGAATCCTGGACGTAATTACGAAGCTCAGATCCAATGGCAACTGAGATAGTTGAACTAGTAAAAAAACAATTGGAGCACCTGCGCGAGCTGGGTGTGGAAGGAATCAAGATTCCTGAAATCGAGGTTCCTCAAATCCGTGTTCCTACTGAGGCGCCGGTAGTAACGCGGATTCAAAAAACTTCGGCTGAAACATTCGAAGACATTCACCGCGAGATCGGCGACTGCACACGCTGCCCACTCCATCAGGAACGCACGCACGTGGTCCATACCGAAGGCAATCGGAAAGCGCGTTTGATGTTCGTCGGAGAAGCGCCGGGAGCAGACGAGGACGCGCAAGCACGTCCATTCGTGGGCCGCGCCGGACAGTTGCTCACAAAGATCATCGAAGCGATCGGGATGAAACGTGAAGACGTTTTGATCGGCAACGTCAACCGCTGTCGCCCACCAGGCAACCGGGCGCCGATGCCTGATGAAGTCGCTGCGTGCAAGCCGTTTCTGCTGCGCGAGATCGCCGCGGCGCGACCGGAAGTAATCGTCGTGCTGGGCAACACCGCGACGAAAAACCTCCTCGACACGCGCGAAGGAATCACACGACTGCGGGGGAGTTTCCAGGACTACAAAGGGATTCGTGTCATGCCGACATTCCACCCGGCATACCTGCTGCGCGATCCGTCTAAGAAACGCGAAACCTGGGAAGACCTGAAGAAAGTGCGCGACTACCTGGAAAATCCGTGACGAACATCGAGAGCGAACCTCGCAAACTTCAGAGCGCCGGAGCCGCCTCAACCCCCGCGTTTGCTGAAGTGGCAATGCCGCTTCACGTATTCCAAACCTTCACTTATCGACTCAATCCCGCGCTGAGCGCGCAAGCGGAAGTCGGAGCGCGCATCGTTGTGCCTCTCGGACGGAAACTGGTCACCGGTTATATCGTCGGGTTGATCGATGAGCTTTCGACGAGTCTCGCTCAGATCGATATCAAGGATGCGCAGAGCCTGGTTGATCTTGAACCGGTTTGCAGTCCTGAGATCCTGCAACTGGCACGCTGGGTGGCGGAGTATTACGCCTGCCCGTTGGGTGAAGTCATCAAAGCTGCGTTGCCTCCCGGTATGACACCATCGACGAAGCGGGCAAGCATCAGACCGAAGCTGCGCCGGTTCGTCCGGTTGGTGGACCACGACGAGCAGAAGCTCACAGAAGCCCAGAGTCGCGTCATCAAAACGCTCGCTGAAGTTGGACCAACGTCCCTGCAATCACTTTGCGAAACCGCAGACGTCGGGGCATCGACTGTTTCGTCACTCGCAAAGAAGCGCTGCGTCGAAATCTACGACGAAGCCGTGCGCCGCGATCCACTGGCTCACGCGTCAAACCTGAAACGCGAAGCATTCACGCTGACGCCGGCGCAGGCAGATGTGCTTCGTGAGATCGAACGACAGATCGCGAGCGGAAGTTACGGCGCATTTCTGCTGCACGGCGTGACCGGCAGCGGCAAGACGGAAGTCTACATTCGCGCCATGCGCAACGCCCTCGCGCTCGATCGTTCGTCGATGATGCTCGTGCCGGAAATCGCGTTGACGCCGGTATTCTCGCACCGCCTGCGCGCGGAGTTTGGCGACAAAGTCGCGATCTTTCACTCGTCGCTGCAAAAAGGCGAACGATTCGACGAGTGGACGCGCGTGAAGAATGGCGACGCCCGCATCGTTATCGGCACGCGTTCGGCTGTGTTTGCGCCGGTGCAGAACCTCGGTCTGATCGTCGTCGACGAGGAACACGAATCGAGTTACCGCCAGCAGGAGTCGCCCTATTACAACGCGCGCGACACGGCGATCGTCCGCGCGCAAAAGGAATCTGCGACCGTCGTGCTCGGTTCGGCAACACCTTCACTCGAATCGTTTTACAACGCGCGGCACGGCAAGTACACAATGCTTGCGCTGCCGCAGCGCGTCGGCGCGCGTCCGATGGCGGAGGCGACGATCATCGACATGCGCAACGTGTTCGCGCGTCACGGCAAGCCGCGCGTCTTTTCCGACGAACTGCTCGACGCGATTCGCGACACTCACGCGCGCCAGGAACAATCGATCATCCTGCTCAACCGCCGCGGCTACTCGCGATTCATCCTCTGTCGCTCGTGCGGCGAGACGATCCAGTGTCCCAACTGCGACGTCACGCTCACATATCACCGCAGCGAACGCGTGATCGTCTGTCACTACTGCAATCACCGGCAAGCGGTGCCGGCCGTGTGTCCTGCGTGCGGGAAGAAGTACATCTACTACGTCGGTGAAGGCACGGAACAACTCGAAGAGATGCTCACGCAATTCTTCCCTGCTCTGCGCGTCGCCCGCATCGACCGCGACACGACTGCGCGGCGCAAAGTGTTTGAGAAGTCGCTCTCCGACTTCAGCGCCGGTGAGATCGACACGCTCGTGGGAACACAGATGCTGGCGAAGGGACACGACTTTCCCAACGTCACGCTGGTCGGCGTTGTTTCGGTGGACACCGGATTGGCCCTGCCGGATTTCCGCGCAGCGGAACGGACGTTTCAACTGATCACGCAGGTCGCCGGTCGTGCCGGCCGTGGAGATCGTCCCGGCAAGGTGCTGATCCAAACCTATCATCCATACCACTACGCGTTGCGGCACTCGTGCGCACAGGACTACGAAGCTTTCTACAACGAAGAGATCAACTACCGCAAAAACCATTCGTACCCGCCGTTTGTCGCACTCGCCAGCCTGCTGGTGCATGGACCGGATCTCGGTCGGGTGCGAGCGGACAGTCTCGAGATACGAAAGCAGCTCGATCTCGCGAACCAGGATCGCAAGTGCCGCATTCTTGGTCCAGCGCCGGCGCCGCTCGCGCGTTTGAAAGCCGAGCATCGCTACCAACTCCTGATCAAATCGCGAAGCCGCAAACAAGTGCGTGAGATCGCCGACGCGGCGCTCAAATCCATAACAAACCTTCGTTCAGTCAACCTCGAAATCGATCCGGTATCAATTATGTAACTGCGTGCGCTAAACTCCGCGCATGAAACTTTCAGAACTCGCTGCGCTGACCGGCGCACGCCTCGAAGGAACAACGGACGACATCGAAATCACAGGAGCGGCAGGGTTAGACGACGCCGGCGAAGGTCACGTCACCTTTCTCTCGAACCCGCGCTACACGCCGCGAGTCAACACCACGCGCGCGTCTGCGATCTACCTGAGCGA
>JAICGQ010000375.1 GCA_025923035.1 Pyrinomonadaceae bacterium
AAAGAATTGATAATCGGTATTGGCAAGATCGGTGACGTGACTGGTTTCTGGTCCAATGTAGAGGATGGGCGCGCCGACGGACATGATGTTGTAGACCTTGCTCGGATGGACGATGCCGACGAACGCGTCGCCCATCACGACCACGTGCATATCTGCGCCTGACAATGATGCTGAGAGCTCTTTCAGCGGCTGGTACGGCAAACACTTCACGTTGCCAAGCTCGTGGCGCTGTGCAAAGTCGCGCACCTTCGCGTGTTCGGCGCCGCCGCCGACGAAACAGAAGACGATGTCTTCGCGGCCTCTGAGTTCGACTGCCGCGGCAGTCATTGTGTCCAGTGGGTGACACGGACTGTGATTGCCGGAGTACATCACGACGAACTTGTCCGTCAGTCCGTGTCGCCGGCGAAACGCTTCTCTGCCCTCTACCGAAAACGCGACGGCATCATCGTGTGACCACGGCGGAATGACCGCGATTCGTTCAGTATCAACGCCTTTCGCCGTTAGTCGCTGCTTCACGAAGCGGTCGAGGGCGATGGTCCTATCGGCGTGCGTGAGGCTGTAACGCAGCATCCATTGAAACAGTCGAGCGAGTGCCGAGTTTGGCCGCAGCCAGCCGGCGGCGATCGCCTCGTCCGGGTTCAGGTCCATGACCCAGAAACAGAACCGCCCGCCTTTTAGTCTCACGAAGAGTGCGCCGAGGAAGGAGATCAGCGGCGGCGACGTGAGCGCGACAACGACGTCGAACCGTTTCAACGTCAGCAACCGCGCGCTGCACGATACGATGAAACTCGCGAAGTTCAGCGCGCGTCGCCACTTGCTCTTCTTGCCGAGCGACAACGAAGGGACGCGAATTACGCGCACGTTCTGCCAGCGTTCGCGACGTGCAAATCGCACGCGCGGATCGTCGTAACCACGATCGCCGGTCACGACGGTTACATCATGTCCGCGGGCTGCAAGTTCGGTTGCGAGATCGGTGAGGTATTGTGCCGTGGCGACCACATCAGGGTAGAAACACTGATTAAGAAGCAGAAACTTCAATCCGTGAATCTATCGGCGCGCGTGCGCCTTAAGTTGTCTTGACCCTCTCCTTGAAATCGGCAACTGTTCTTTCCAGGCCTTCGTGCAACGGAATCGTCGGGTTCCATTTGAGCAGCGTTTGCGCTTTCGAAATGTCGGGCTTGCGTTGGCGCGGATCGTCTGCCGGCAGCGGCAAGTGCGTCAAACCCGACTTCGAACCGCAGATCTTGATCACCTCTTCCGCCAACTGTTTGATCGTGAACTCGCCCGGGTTGCCGAGGTTGATCGGAGCGTGCAGATCGTCGGTGTTCATCAGCCGCATCAGTCCCTCGATCAGATCGTCGACGTAACAGAACGAACGCGTCTGCTCGCCTTCGCCGTACAGCGTCAGCGGCTCGCCGCGCAGCGCCTGAACGATGAAGTTCGAAACGACGCGGCCATCGTCTTCCAGCATTCGTGGTCCATACGTGTTGAAGATGCGCGCGATGCGAATGTCGACTTTGTTCTGACGGTGATAGTCAGTCATCAACGTTTCCGCGATGCGCTTGCCTTCGTCGTAGCACGAGCGAATACCGATCGGGTTGACGTGGCCCCAGTAATCTTCGGTCTGCGGGTGGACCAGCGGATCGCCGTAAACTTCCGACGTCGATGCCTGCAGGATGCGCGCCCGCACGCGTTTCGCGAGACCGAGCATGTTGATCGCACCCATGACGTTCGTTTTGACCGTCTTCACCGGGTTGTACTGGTAGTGGACCGGAGATGCGGGACACGCGAGGTTGTAGATCTGGTCCACTTCGAGAAGGATAGGCTCGGTGACGTCGTGGCGGATCAACTCGAAACGCGGATTGTCGAGCAAGTGAAAGATATTCACGCGGCGGCCGGTGAAGAAGTTGTCGAGGCAAAGCACTTCCCGTCCCTCGTCGATCAGTCGTTCGCACAAATGCGAACCGATGAACCCCGCTCCGCCCGTAACCAGAATCCTCATGCTTGTTCTCCGTTTCTGCGCACCGCGTGATTGCCAATATAAAGCGCATCCATCCGCGTTTTCAAAAAACAATCGATGGCGTGGTCCGGCGTGCAGACGATCGGCTCGTTTTCATTGAACGATGTGTTGAGCAGCACGGGTACGCCGGTGAGCGCCGCGAAGTCGGCGATGAGTTGATAATACCGAGCGTTGACCTGGCGCGAGACGGTCTGTAGACGGCCCGAGCCGTCGACATGCGTGACGGCAGGAATCTCGCTGCGCTTTTCCGGACGGACCTGGTAGACCATCAGCATCGTCGGCGCGGGATGTGTCTGTTCGAAATAATCGCCGACGCGCTCTTCCAGTATCGATGGCGCAAACGGACGAAACGGTTCACGCTTCTTGATGCGATCGTTCAGGATGTCTTTCATTTCCGCGCGGCGCGGATCGACGACGATCGATCGGTTGCCCAGCGCGCGTGGTCCAAACTCCATGCTGCCCTGAAACCAGCCAACCACCTTGCCGGAAGCGATGTCGTGCGCGGCGCGTTTCGTGACGTCGTCATCCGTGTAAGTGTCAAATTCGAGTTTCGCATTCGTTAATGCTACCCGGATTTCGTCATTGGAAAATGCGGGGCCCGTGTACGCGCTGAGCATGTGCTCGCCGCGTTTGTAGATCTCGTAGCAAACACCGACAGCAGTGCCGCTGTCGCCCGCGGCCGGTTGGACGAACACGCGGCGAAACGGTGTGTGCAAGAGTATCTTTCCGTTCATCACCGAGTTGTACGCCACGCCGCCTGCAAGGCCGAGATCCGTCAGGCCCGTTTGCTCGTGCAGCCGGTTCAGGACGTGGAACGCGACTTCTTCCAGACGGAGTTGCAGGCTGGCGGCGATGTCGCGCTCGCGATCGGACAGCGCTGAGCCCGCCTCGCGCGGTGGTCCAAAGTCAGCGGCAAAACGATCGGAGAAGATGCGACCGATCACTGGCGAACCGCCGTCCCACGTCATTTCGACGCCTTCGGCGTGGTGGCGAAAGTAATCGAGGTTCAGGCGGAATTGTCCGTTCTCTTCGGTGCGGACAATCTCGCGAAACTGCTCGATGAAACGCGGCCGGCCGTAGGGCGCGAGTCCCATCACCTTGCCCTCGTCGCCGTAGTGCAGAAAGCCCAGAAACTGCGTCGTCGCGGTGTAAACGATGCCGACCGAATGCGGGTATTCGACCTGTCCGAGGATTTCGATCTCGTTTCCTCGTCCGGTCGCCCACATCGTCGAGATGAAGTCGCCGAAGCCGTCGATCGACAGCAGCGCTGCGTGTTCGAACGGTGAAACGTAGAAACAGCTTGCGAGATGCGCGCGATGATGCTCGACGTTGTGAAACTGCGCGCGAATGCGGCTCTTCGGTACGTCGCAGACGCGGGCCAACTCCGATTTCAGGTCGCGGACCTTTGCCGCATTCCCGAGTCGATCCTTGATCTGGTTAATCAGGCCCGCGCTTCCCTGCTTCGCTGCTCGCGACGCTGCGAACAGCACTTTCTTGTGCAAGTGCGCTGATGGATCGCGTGAGATGCCGACGTGGTCCAGGTCGTCGACGCCGATGCCCGCCGCAGCCAGGCAGAAACGTATCGACTGGTCGGGAAAGCCGGCGCAGTGTTTGATCCGATTGAAGCGTTCCTCTTCGACCGCGGCGATGAGTTTGCCGTCGTGAATGATTGCCGCCGAAGCGTCACCGTGGTACGCGTTGAGGCCGAGTATGTACATCAGTTGCTGCGGCGGTTTTCGATCAGGTAAAGCGAGAGCATCAGTTCAGCCGTTGTCCTTTGAAACGCGTAATAGAAGCCGGCCCAGCCGTCGAAGATCCCGGCGCGCACGACGAGACAATAGAAGAGCGCGAGTGGCGGAACGATTAGTGGCCAACGGCGCATGCGATCGACAAGGTTGAGTTCAGCGGGATTCGCGGCGCGTAGTTTTTGCGCTTCGAGTTTTGTGTAACGCTTCTGCGATTCAAACCAGCGACGCAGTGGTTTCCGATCGTCGTGAAGCATTGGCGATTGCAGTTCTTCGATTTGCCCGTCGATTGCGACTCGTTGCGTGTGTCCGTCCTGGATGTAGGTTGCGTTCGCGCGGCGGTAAAGCACGGTGACCGGAGGATAGATGCCGCTGTGGAGGCGTTTTCCGGAGATGCAGTAGATGAACCGTGCGCGATAACCCGCAGTCGCTTCCGCTGGCTGCAAGCTGCGCAGTTCGTTAACCAAGTCCGCGGTGATGATGTAATCCGCATCAAGGGCCAGAACCCATGGGGTCTTGATCGAGGTCTCTTTCAAGCCAAAGTTCCACTGGTTGCAATGACAGTCGAAGGCACGCTGAACGACGCGCACGTTGGGAAACGACGCGGCGATCGCCGCAGTGTCATCAGTGCTGAAGCTGTCGACGACGACGACCTCGTTGGCCCAACGAAGGCTTTCGAGCGTGCGCGCGATGTTTGGCGCTTCGTTGTACGTGAGTATGAGCGGCGTGATCTGGTCGAGCATTAGCGCGAAGGTTTACGTGCGTGGCAGATCATGTTTTTCCAGAGCCACGGCGCACGGCCGTAATAAGTGAAACTGAGATCCTGGTACGAATGCGCAATCATTAATTGCGATAGTCACGCCGTCGAGTTTCTGAACGATTCCGGCAAATACTTCGGTGAGTGCTTCGCCGAAGGCGGTGTTCCCTGCATCAGCTGTGTGCCAGTCAAACTCAGTGTACGCGGGCGCTGCCATTTACTATCACCGTGTAAAGTCCGACGAGGTCGGTCGCGACTCGTTCCCATGAATAATTCTGTGACAACAACTTCCCTGCGCGACCCCGTTTCGCCAGTTCGTCAGGGTCGCT
>JAICGQ010000376.1 GCA_025923035.1 Pyrinomonadaceae bacterium
ACGAGAATCGTTCGTACGAACCTTCAAGACGAAATCCTCAAACTGAAACAGGAAGACGGCAAAAATATTTTACTCGGTGGCGTGAGTCTTCCTTCACAACTTATCGAGCTTGGTCTGGTTGATGAAATTCGTCTTGTCATTCAACCAATAGTCGTCGGAGAAGGTAGACGGTTGATGGACGGCATTAGTCTGCCGGAGAAACTACAACTAAAACTGGTTGACTCAAAGATTTTCGAATCAGGCTGCGTTGCGCTTCGTTACCTGAAACAGTGACGCCGGTCGTCAACGATCCACCATCGCTCCTCTGTTTTCTCTCAAGCCGAAACGATGGTAGATTCTCCAGACGGTAAACGATTGAGTTTGCGAAAGTGGCGGAATTGGCAGACGCGCCAGACTTAGGATCTGGTACCGAAAGGTGTGGGGGTTCGAGTCCCCCCTTTCGCACCACCACCATCACACCGGAATTCCAATCAACCACATCGATATCCGCAGGGGATTACGCGGATTCTTACGGTACGTGGTACAGTCTTTCGCGCGGCATAATCCGCGCCAAATCAAGAACCAATTAGAAACCTGAAACATGAAAACCGAACTCACCGACGTCTCCCCGACTCGCAAGGAGATCAAGATCGAAATCGAACCGGCGCAGGTGCGCGACACCTATGACCGCATCAGTGACGAATTCATTAAGAAGGCCAAGGTCCCCGGCTTTCGCGACGGACATGCGCCGCGCTCCGTCGTGCGCACGCGCTATAAGAATGAGATCCGAACTGAGGTCCTGCGCGAGTTAGTGCCTGAGGCCGTTAATAATGCCATCGTCGAACATTCGCTCGACGCCATCAGCGAACCCGACGTCCATTTCGAAAACGAAGAAACGCTCGAGCGACTCGGCGAAGAATCGATAACTGTCAAAGTTGCCGTCGAAGTCGTCCCGGAGATTAAGCTCGGTGAATATAAAGGACTCGAAGCGACACGAAGCACGCGACCTGTCACCGATGCTGACGTCGACAATACCATCGCAAATTGGCGCGAAGCATCGGCGGCGATGGTACCCGTCGAAGATCGCGCTTCCGAGTTAGGCGATACAGTCACGATCAACGCACGCGGCAACGAGATCAGCGGACCGGGCGGCGAGGAGATCACAGACGCCGAAGAGATCAAAGTCGACGACATCGAAGTCGTACTCGGCGGTCCGAACGTGCAAAAGGAATTCACCGAGAACCTCACCGGCGTGAAGCCTGACGACAAGAAGAAATTCACAGTCGAATATCCCGCTGACTTCAGCACGCCTCAACTCGCCGGCAAAAAAGTCGAGTATGAGATGGAAGTCACCGCCGTGCGTCGCCGCGAAGTTCCGGAAGTAGATGACGAATGGGCTAAGAGTCTCGGCGAGTTTGACTCGGTAGAGGCGTTGAAGTCGAGAGTGCGGGAAGATCTCGAAGGACGCGCAAAACTGGAATCAGAAGATCGAGTCCGCGCTGAGATCATTCGCAAACTTGTCGGAGCGCATCAGTTTGAAGTGCCGCAAAGCTGGATCGAACGGCAGACTAATCAACGTTTCGAAAGCATCCTGCGCGACATGATGCAACGCGGCATCGATCCGCGTCAGCAACAGGTGGATTGGGAAGGTGCGCGCGAAGAACTGAAGGCGCAGGCACAGGAAGATGTGCGCGCAACTTTGCTGATGGATCACATCGCGGAAGCCGAGAATCTGACGGTGTCGAACGAAGAAATAGAAGCCGAGATCGAGCTGATGGCACAGATGTCGCGACAGCCAAAAGAGCAAATTCGGGCTGCCTTGACAAAGCAGGGAGGCGAACGTAGCATCGCGCAAAGATTGCGCAATCGTAAAGCGCTCGAACTCTTAGTTGAGAATGCAAAGATCACCGACGCGGAGTGGAGCGAAGCAAGCGGAGCAAGTGCGGCAGCAACTGGCGAATGAGGTTCAAGCTTCGTACCGTTCGAATTGAGCTTTGAACTTTGACCTTAGTACTTTGTATGAAGAACAAAGAACTAAGAACAAAGTACCAAGAGCAAAGCTCCTTGATAAGAGGATCTAGAAATATATGGCTTTAGTTCCGATGGTCGTCGAGCAAACTTCGCGAGGCGAACGAGCTTTCGACATCTATTCACGATTACTTAAAGACAACATTATCTTCCTGGGTACCCCGATCGACGATCAGATTGCCAACCTAATCGTAGCCCAACTTCTGTTTCTCGAAGCTGAGGATCCCGAAAAGGACATTAACCTGTACATCAATTCTCCTGGTGGTTCGATCACCGCGGGAATGGCGATCTACGACACGATGCAATTCATTCGTCCCGACGTCACTACGATCTGTGTGGGCCAATGCGCATCGATGGGTGCCCTGCTCCTAGCAGCCGGCGCAAAAGGTAAACGGTTCGCCCTTCCTAATTCGCGTATCCTCATTCACCAACCATCAGGCGGTTCACAGGGTCAGGCAACAGACATTCGCATTCAAGCAGAAGAGATCCTGCGCATGCGCGAACTCACCTCCCAGATCATCGCCAAACATACCGGACAAACGTACGACACTGTCGAACGCGACGTTGAGCGCGATAAAATTATGTCTGCCATGCAGGCCAAAGAATATGGTTTAATAGACGAGGTCATCGCACACCGGGAATAACCCCGGAACATTTGCCCAACGCGATCCGTCATAAGGAGCTTTCAGAGACTGTAGCCTATGGTCAGACGAACCGATGATACTCTGCGCTGCTCATTCTGCGGTAAATCTCAGAATGAAGTTAAAAAGCTCATTGCCGGTCCTACCGTTTACATTTGCAACGAGTGCATCGACATCTGCAACGAGATCATCACCGATGATCAGCAGGCAGAGTCAGTAGCTACTCGACCGCCGCTGCCGAAGCCCGGAGAGATCAAGAACTTCCTAGACGAATACGTTATCGGCCAGGAGGAAACGAAGAAGCGCCTGGCCGTCGCCGTTTATCAACACTACAAACGCATCGAACTCGGCCGTCGTCGCTCCGACGTCGAAATTCAAAAAGCCAACATCCTTCTAATCGGGCCGACGGGAACCGGCAAGACGCTCCTCGCGCAAACACTCGCGCGCATGTTGAGCGTTCCGTTCACCATCGTCGACGCGACGACACTCACTGAAGCCGGTTACGTCGGTGAAGACGTCGAGAACATCATTCTCAAACTGTTGCAAGCAGCGAACGGCGACGTCGAACGCGCGCAACAAGGCATTATATATATCGACGAAGTCGACAAGATTTGTCGCAAGGACGAGAACCCTTCCATCACCCGCGACGTTTCCGGCGAAGGTGTGCAGCAGGCGCTGTTGAAGATCCTCGAAGGCACAGTGGCCAACGTTCCACCGCAAGGCGGACGCAAGCACCCGCATCAGGAGTTCTTCCCTGTCGACACTACAAACATTCTGTTCCTGTGTGGCGGCGCATTCGTCGGACTCGAAAAAGTGATCGAGCGCCGGCTGCGCAACAAGTCGCTAGGTTTCCATGCCGAGGTGAAGTCAGGCACTCATCGTCACGCCGAAGCGCTCGCGCAAGTGCAACCAGAAGATTTGATCAGATTCGGATTGATCCCGGAGTTCGTCGGGCGTCTGCCCGTTTGCGGCGTGCTGCACGAACTCGACGAGGGCGCCCTCATCAAGATACTTACCGAACCGAAGAACGCTTTGGTCAAGCAGTACCAGAAGAAGTTCGACTTCGATAACGTCAAGCTCAAGTTCACGGAAGACGCACTGAAGGCTGTCGCGCGACAAGCCGTCGAGAGAAAAGTCGGCGCCCGCGGCCTGATGATGATCCTGGAAGAGCTGCTGCTTGACGCTATGTACACCCTTCCTTCGCAAAAACGCGTCAAAGAATTTGTCATTACAAGCGAGATGGTCGAACGGCGGCGGGCTGTTCCGGGTGAAGGTCTCACCGGAATTGACGGCGCCGCGGCGTAAAAAGGGCAAAATGCCCTGTTTTCCATCTAGCATGACGGTAGCGCCTCTACAGGAAATGTTTTACAATTAGCCCTCTTTTCATTTGAGGCGAGACGGCACATCAAACGGCTCGCTTTTGCTGCAAAGACTCCCCAGAAAAGCTGTTTCAAACCATGGAAGAATACTCAGACAGACCCCCAGCAGACGTAGCGTGGTACCCGATGGTGCCGATTCGCGACGTCGTTATATTCCCGTTCACCAAAGTCGCTTTCAAAATCGGACGCGCCGGATCGGTCCGCGCCCTCGAACAGGCTTTGGCGAGCGATCGCACTATTTTCTTAGCCACCCAGCACGACGCCACCGTTGATGAGCCCACTCCCGAGCAGATCTACGGCGTAGGAACGCTCGGACGCATTCTCCAATCACAAAAACAGGAGAACGGGCAGATCAAAGTCGTCGTCGAGGGACGCGAACGCGCCACCACCGTGCGTGTCGAGAACGCCGATGGAGCGTTCATGGCACTCGTGCGTCGTGCGCCCGTCGTGAATGAAGAAGGCACGCGCCTCGATGCGCTGATCCAAAAGGTCGGCCAACTCGTCGAGCAGCATCTTCGACTCGCGCCCGATACGCAGACCGACGCGCTGCAAACCGCCCTGCGCAATCAGGAACCTTCGCATCTCGCCGACGCGCTCGCATCGCAACTCAGAATCTCGGTCGAAGACAAACAGGGGCTGCTCGAGATCTTCTCGACGCAAGCTCGTCTGCAACGTCTGATCGAACTGCTCGAAACCGAGATCGAGAAACGTCAACTCGACCGCACGATCCAAACGCGCGTGAAGCGCCAGATGGAGAAGGCGCAAAAAGAGTACTACCTGAACGAGCAGATCAAAGCGATTCACAAAGAGCTCGGCC
>JAICGQ010000377.1 GCA_025923035.1 Pyrinomonadaceae bacterium
ATGGAACGTTCGCAGATCATGCGCACGATGCACATGTTCACCGACCTGTACGGTCCGCGCCTGACCGGCTCGCCGAACCACAAGGCCGCCGCAGAATGGGCGGTGAAACAGATGACCGCGTGGGGTCTCGAAAACGCGCACCTCGAACCGTGGGACTTCAAACATCCCGGATGGGCCAACGAGCGACTCACCGCGCACCTGATCGCGCCGGTCAAAGATCCGCTCGTTTGCGAAGTACTCGCCTGGACGCCGAGCACGAAAGGAACGGTCACCGCGAAAGCGCATCATCTGCTAATGCCCGAGCGCCCGTCGCAGGATCAGTTGACTTCGTTTTTCGCTAGTCAGAAAGGTAACGTGCGCGGAAAGATCGTGTTAATCGGTAAAGCAGCAGTGATCCCAGTGAACTTGACGCCGCCTGCGAAACGTCAGAGCGATGAGCAGGCTGCTCAGCGTTACGGTCTAAATGCACGGCCGTTTGCTTTCCCAACGCCGTCACCAACACCGACGCCCGCGCCGAACGCGCCGCGTCCGCTCAACGCACGTCAGATCGACGAACAGCTCGACGCGTTTTTGAAAGGGAACGGCGCTGCGGTGCGCGTCAACGACGCCGGACGGGAGTTTCGCCAGATTCGCGCTTTCAACAATCGAACGTTCGACGTCAATAAAGTCGTCCCGACGGTTGTGATGAGCAATGAAGACTTCGGACGCATCACGCGCATCCTCAACGACGGCACGGAAGTCACGGCGGAGTTTAATATCGTCAACCACGTCTATCCCGAAGGCGCGACGTCGTACAACACGATCGCCGAAATTCGCGGCAGCGACAAGGCTGACGAAGTGATCATGCTCGGCGGGCACCTCGATTCATGGCACGCCGCCACAGGCGCCACTGACAACGCCATCGGCTGCGCGATCATGATGGAGGCCGCGCGAATCCTGAAGGCGCTGGACGTGAAACCGCGTCGCACGATTCGGGTCGCGTTGTGGAGTGGCGAAGAGCAGGGACTGCTCGGCTCGCAAGCCTACGTCAAACAGCATTTCGGTTCGTTCGAAGACAAGAAACCGGGCTACGAAAAGTTTGGCGGCTACTTCAATATCGACTCCGGCACCGGACGCGTCCGCGGCGCGTCAGTGTTTGGACCACCGGAAGCAGCAAGCATTCTGCGTGAGATTCTGGAACCGTTCAAAAACGATGGCGTGATGGGCGCTGTACCGTCACGAAGCCGGCGGCTCGGTGGTTCCGATAACACGTCGTTCAACCAGGCCGGCTTGCCGGGTATTGGCATGGGCCAGGATCCGATCGAGTACAACTCGCACACCTGGCACACAAACCTCGACACGTACGAACGTATTCTCGAAGACGACGTGAAAAAGAATGCGATGATCGTGGCCTGGTCGGTTTATCAATTGGCAATGCGCGACGCGCTCCTGCCGCGGCTGCCGGCGGCGGAGATGCCTCCGAGACCGCCCGATGAGAACACGACACCGGCCCGGCCAAATACACGGCCGAACCGGTCTGATTCCGGACGAGGAAACTAATTCCGTGTTTTTCGTTTAGCAGAACACGGACTGGAAGGCGAAGATGGTGGCCATAACTCGCCGGCAATTCCTGAGGCGTAGTGCTCTTGCAGTTGCCGGTGTTGGTCTGGTTCCACCTCGACTGGTAATCAAAGGCCCGGCCAAAAAGGTGCTCATCCTGGGCGCTGGAATGGCCGGGCTTGCTGCTGGATACGAACTGTCCAAACTCGGTCACGACATCACGATCCTCGAAGCGCGCACGCGTCCGGGCGGGCGCGTCTTCACGATGCACGAGCCGTTCGCCGACGGACTCTACGCTGAAGCGGGCGCGGCGCGTATTCGCGACAATCACAACCTCACGCTGAAGTACGTCAAAGCGTTCAATCTTCCGCTCGAGCCGTTTTATCCGGCCGACCTTAAAGCCGTGCGTTTCGATCGCGGGAGCCGCGAGGAGGTCCCGATCAGTGGTTACACCGACGCGATGACGCGCAACTACGGCGGCGAACTCGGCGATGGACCAGAAATCTGGCACCAGATCAAAGGCGGCATGGATCTGCTGCCGAAAGCGTTTGCCGCACAGCTTGGAGACAAGATTCAGTACGGCGCTGCGGTCGTGAGAATCGAGCAGGACGCGAAACAGGCGACTGTTAAGTTTGTGAAAGACCGGACGACACAGACGCTGACGGCGGACGTGGTACTTTGCACGATTCCGTTTTCAGTTTTACGCAAGCTGGAGTTGCCGGCGTTGTCGTCGCGCAAGAAAGACCTCATCAAGCGGACGCCGTACGATGCCGTCTCGCGCGTTTACCTGCAAACGAAGAGTCGCTTCTGGGAAACGAACGGACTGAACGGTTTTGCGTTCACGGAAGGGGCGATCGAGATCTGGCATCCCACGTGGAGCCAGCCTGGGCCACGCGGAATACTCATGTCGTACGCGCGGCCGACTGAAGCTGATCGCATTACGAAGCTGAAGGAGAACGAACGCATCTCGGAGACGTTGGGCCAACTCGACTCGATCTTCACCGGGTTGCGCCTGAACTTCGAAAGGGGTACGACAAAGTGTTGGCTGGAAGATGAGTGGTCGCGGGGTGCGTGGGGATTTGTCGGCGTGCTCGAAGCCGTAAAGGCGTCAGAGCCTGACGGTCGAATCTACTTCGCCGGCGAGCACCTGTCGCCGTGGTATTCGTGGGTTCAGGGAGCGTTGTCGTCAAGTTTGCGAGCGGTGAAACTTATTGACTCAACCGCGGATGTTTGAATTGGGGCGCCCGCGCAACTAGCCGCCAATGAAGCTCATTGAGCGTGAGGGGGCGACGAAGCCGGGATCGTTGATGAAGTGGCGCGGCTCTTTCTTGTAAACCACCGATTCGATGAACTCGACGATCTCTTCGCGCGTGGCGCCGCTGCGAACGACGTCACGCAGCGAATGTTCGACTGTCGAAAACAGACACGTACGAATCTGGCCGTCGGCCGTCAAACGAATCCGCGAACAAGCACCGCAGAATGGTTCCGTGACTGGAGCGATAATGCCGATCTCACCAGCCGCGCCGTCGGCAAAACGATAACGCGCCGAAGTTTCCGATCCGCGTTTGACGTCAAGCTTAACGAGCGGAAAACGCTCGTTGATTCGATCGTAGATCTCTCTTCCGGAAAAAACGTCCTTGCGGTCCCACTCGTGCCCTGAATCGAGCGGCATGAATTCGATGAAACGCATCTTGACGTCGTGCTCGCGAGCAAACGCGGCGAAGTCCGCAACCTCGTCTTCGTTATGACCGCGCACGATCACGGCGTTGATCTTGATCGGATCGAGTCCTGCGTCTTTCGCTGCAGCAATTCCCGCCAACACTTTTTCTAAAACATCGACGCCGGTCATTTGTTTGAAGACGTTTCGTTTCAGACTGTCGAGGCTGATCGTTACGCGATCGAGTCCTGCGGACTTCAGGCCGCGGGCGCGATCGGGAAGGAAGTAGCCGTTCGTCGTTAGTGCCAGGTCTTGCAGGCCGTCGGCTTTGAACTTCACGAGTTTTCTGATGATCGTTTCGATGTCGCGTCGCATCATCGGCTCGCCGCCGGTGAGGCGGAGCTTCTCGATGCCGAGCGAGACGAAGATGCCGCAGACGTATTCAATCTCTTCGTACGAGAGCATCTTCTCTTTTGGCGCGATGGGCGGCTCGCCATGCGGCAGGCAGTAAAAACACCGGAAATTACACCGATCCGTGAGCGAAACACGCAGATCGCGAATGGCCCGTCCAAATGAATCACGTAAAACCGACATCGCTCAAAATGGTAACACGGATTAAAAAAACAGCTTAACTGGCGGGGTCTCGCATGAAGACCGCGGCCGGGAGACGGCGCCGGCTTTTGGGGTGTCTAAGATTACGTTTCAGGGTGAAGTCGAAGAGCAGCGGGTTGTATTGGTAGATCTCTTTCAGTGATTCGCCTTCATCGGCGGTGATGTAGCCGCGGCGAACAAGCGGCGACATGCGAATCAGCATGTTGACCGCGGGTAACGGATAATCGCTGCCGTTCACTAACCTTTCGTGAAGATCCTCGCGTTCGAGGATCATGCGCAGCGGCCGTCCTGCCCGATTGAATTGCGTCATCGCCGACGTCTCGCCAAACACCAAACCTTCATAACGCTTGTCGTCCATCAACCGCATGAACAGATCGAAATTGTCGACCTGTTTACGCGAGCCGTCATCGAGATCCTCATTCGTCCCCAACCCTGCACAATGCGCCACGATCACCTTCACACCATGGTCCAACGCGCGTCGCAACAACAGCGGGTTGCCCAGCTTTTGATCCTCGTCTGCCTCGACCGCTTTCTCCTCACCACCATGACTCAGCAGCACGACGTCGAGCTCTTTCATCTTCTGGTAAAACGGATCGCAACGCGGATCTGAAGGATCGATCCCCATCGCATTCGGCAACCACTTCACCACACGCGCGCCACGTGCGGCCCACTTCTCGAGCTCCGGAATCGCGTCAGGACGGTAAGGATTGACGGAAATATTCGGTACGAACATGTCTTTGTGCCGATCGGCGAGCTCGAACACATACTCGTTCGGCACGTAGAACTCGGTCTTATCGAGATCGACCGTTCCGTCGCGGCGGTAATGTTTGTCGAAAGCGAGTATTCGGTGCTTGCCGTGATTCGAGATGTTGTCGACGAGCCCCGCCAGTCGTTCGACAAACTGTGCGTCGCCATGTTGTTCGTCATCTATTCCGGCCGAACTCA
>JAICGQ010000378.1 GCA_025923035.1 Pyrinomonadaceae bacterium
CGATCTCGTGCCTGCGCGGATAATTTCCCTGAACACTGTGGTCTCCCGCGGGAGTGATGGAAAGTTGATCACTTATGCGCTGTTCGCCGGTGAGATTCGCGACGCTTTCCGGCGTGCTGCCGCCGTCAGTCGCGAGGTCCATATTCGTTACACCGGACGAAAGTACAAACGAGTGATTGCGCTGCTCGATCCGCATTACGACGAACTGTGGGTCGGAGGAAAGGCGAGTTACAAACTCGGCGCGGTCGTCGAAGACGGCGGCGAGCTGATCATTTTTGCGCCACATTTGAATAAGCTTTCAGAGACGCATGGCGCGCTGATCGAGAAATATGGCTATGCGCCACTCGAGAGCGTGCGCGACATGCTCGGAGTTTCACCAGAGCTTCGGGAAAATCTTTGTATTGCTGCCCACCTGGCCCATGTGGCCTATGCAGGGAGGGTTGATGCAAACGGTAACATTGTGCCGCGTTACCGAATTACGATGGCGTCCGGTCTCGACGAGCAGACCTGCCGACGAGTGAACCTTGGTTACCTCGATTACCGCACCTTCGATTACCAGACCACAGATCCTGACACTCTCATTGTTAACGACGCAGGACGCGATCTATATAAAGTTAATCCATGATAAGAACTACGCAACGAGCGCGACGTCCAGCGTGTTGTCGGCGATGAACTGTTCGACTTGCGCGTCGCCAAGCGGCGTCGAGAACAGGAATCCCTGCCCGTGCTCGCATTCGAGCTTGCGCAACAACATCAACTGATCTTCAGTCTCAACACCCTCGGCAACGACGTCCATGCCGAGGTTCTGGGCCAGGGCAACGATGGTGCGCACGATCGCCAGGTTCTCTTCATTCTCCATCATCTGCGTCACAAACGATCGATCGATCTTCAACGTGTCGATCGGAAAGCGTTGCAGATAACTCAAACTCGAATAACCCGTACCGAAATCGTCAATACTCAACTGCACGCCGAGATTTCGCAATTGCGTCAACAACCCAACCGCCGCCTCGATATTGTCACTAAACACTGACTCCGTGATCTCGAGCTTCAAACAACGCGGCGCCAACTGAAACTCTTCCAGCAGCCGCGCGATCTCTCCGACGAGCCCCGGTTGATTGAACTGCTTGACCGACAAGTTGACGCTGACGAACAACGGCGGCGCCGACGGATAAGTCTCCTGCCAGTAACGCGCTTGACGGCACGCTGATTCGAGCACGACCTGTCCGATCGTCAGTATCTGTCCGGTCTCTTCCGCAACGGGAATGAATTCCGTCGGCGGTACAAGGCCAAACTCCGGATGCCGCCAACGCACCAGCGCTTCGAAGCCGATCAACGTGCGGCTCTGAAGCGAAACGATCGGTTGATAATCGACAAACAGCTCGTCGCGCTCGCACGCATGACGCAGATCCGTTTCCATCTTCAAACGGCTCATCGACTCGCCCTGCATGTCGCGTCCAAAAACCTCGTAACGCGCCTTGCCACAGTCTTTCGCACGATGCATCGCCGTTTCCGCGTCGCGCAGGATGTCAGAAACCTGTTCGCCATGATCGCCACCGATGGCAATCCCGATGCTCATCGTCGTATAGACTTCCTGGCCCAACAGGTTGAACGAAATCGCCAACGCTTGCTGAATGCGCGTGGCGACGGAGCACGCCTCTTCTTCACCGGTCACATCGTCGAGCAGAACAGCGAACTCGTCTCCACCGACGCGTCCGAGCACATCGTCCTGTCGCAAACAAGTTTTGATACGGTGCGCGATCTGGACCAGCAACTGATCTCCACTCGCATTGCCGAGACTGTCGTTGACGAGGTTGAAACGATCGACGTCCAGCAGCAGCACTGCATACTGCCGATCTTTGTTCGACGACTTGCGGGCAACACGCAACTTGATCAAGTCGTGGAAGCGCGCGCGGTTTGGCAGGCCCGTAAGCGTGTCCTGCGTCAGTTTCTCCTCGGCCTTCTTGCGATCGCTGATGTCCTGGACCTGGAAGAACAGCCGCTTCGCGCCCGTTTCCGAATCTTTCAAAAGCGAGACGTGCCATTGCACCCAAACCGTGTGGCCCTGTTCGTGAATGTAACGTTTCTCCTGTTCGTGACTCGGAATGTAACCTTCAAGCACGCGCTGGATGTACGTCTGCACGTGACGCAGATCTTCCTGGTGCGTGAGCCCTTGAAAACTGGTGGCGCGCAACTCCTGCTCCGAATAGCCGAGCAGTTTGCAAAGCGCATCGTTGACTTGCAGCCAGCTACCGTCCATTGAAACGACCGCCATGCCAATCGCTGCGTTGTCGAACGTTCCGTGACTCGCACCGGCAGCCTTTGCACTCGGCGAGAGCGCAAACGGGATTGAGTTTGCGACGAGTTGCGATGACCGTTCGGGTGTCGCTGCTCCGCGCTGTTTCTTGTTCTGAGTGCTTTCACGACGAAACGCACGGGCGCGCTTCATGCGCTTCTGTTCGTACATCGCCTGGTCGGCTTGTTCGAGCAGTTCTTCGAAGCACGTCATGCGTTCCGGTTCGAGTTGCGCGACGCCGATACTGAAAGCGAGCTTGATGCCTCGTGTTTCCGACTCGTTGTAGGCCTTCAGATTGTCGTTGAGACGCTTGATGGCGTCTTTCTTGTTCGCGTTTCGATCAGTGACCAGCACCGTAAACTCGTCGCCGCCGAGCCGCGCGATGATGTCTGAGTTGCGAAAACTGCCGTTGAGAATTTCGGCTGTCTTGACGAGAGCGGCATCGCCTTCGTTGTGGCCAAACTCGTCGTTGATCTTCTTCATGCCGTCGAGGTCGATGAAGAGGAGCAGCAGGCTTTCTTTTTGCCGGCGTGCGAAATCGAAATGCGGCGCTGCCTGTTTGAGCAAGCCGCGGCGATTGAACAAGCCCGTCAGATCATCTTTCAGCGACGTGTTGCGGAGCGTTTCTTCGATCTGCTTACGTTCCGTGATGTCGCGAACGACCTGGACCAGGCCACCGCCGTCGACGCTCGAGATCGAGATTTCCAGCGGCAACGTGCTGCCGTTGAGTTTCAGGCCGAGCGCTTCGCCGCGCCACGAGCCATCGCGCCAGACGGCAGGCATGATCTGCTCTTTGAGCCGATTAAGTTCGTCTTCGAAGAAGAATTTTTCCCAGCTCGCGCCGATCAAAGGTTTGGTGTCGGCGTAACCGAAGATCTTCGCATATGCGTCGTTCATGTAAATGCAGACGCCGCCGTGGTCGATTATGGCCATGCCGTCCATTGACGCTTTCATCGCGGCGGCCTGTTGGGCCATCGAACCGGCGGCACGCTTGCGTTCGGTGATGTCGCGCGCGACGACGGAGGCGCCGGTGATCGACTTGCCGTCCATGATCGGCGAGATCGTCAACGAGATGTCGATTGGGGTGTGGCCCTTTTTGAGGTGGACCATGTCGTGCTGCGTGACGTTTTCGCCACGCGAAACTTTTTCGAAAAGCGACGTGGCTTCGAGCCCGCGACGGTTATCGAAGAGCATCGATATCGGCGAACCGAGCGCTTCCTTCGCGGTGTAGCCGTAGATGCCGCGGGCGCCGCGGTTCCAACTCATGATGACGCCCTCGGTGGTGACGCCGATGATTGCGTCGCGCGAAACGTCGACGATGCCTTGTAAACTGGAAAGTTCGAAGTTGACGGCGTTGAGTTGTTCGCGACTCCATTTCCACGCGATCCACACGACGCCGCTCGAAAGGATTTGGGCAAGAGAGAAGATAACGACGAACTCGGTCAGGGCGGAGCCAAATAAACCAGGGGCCAGGAGACAGATTGCCAGAACCGTGGGGATCACGAACACCGGAATGGGCCACAGCTTGCGGCTAAAGCGGGAGATTGAATTGTCGCTGTTCAAAAACATTCTCGTTATCGGTGGGCCGTGCCGTTTCGGGATCTTCGGAGTGCTGAAGAGGGCAAGAGTTACTGGGGTCGCACGGCCCGCATCGCCAGGTTAAGCTACTGCCGTGCCATCGTTTTTGCCGCGAGAAACGCACAGCGTGCGGGTGTTTTGCCGGTCAGTTTAACGGCCCGTGCGGCCATTTTGACCGCGATGCGGTTAATTTGGCTTAATCTTCCGCAGAAACAGATGAAACCTGAAGTCCTCTCCACGATCTACGCCGAGACCGTTGCCAGGCGAAGGCTCCCCGTCAACTTCAATGAGGACCATCGCGCGCTGTTTGCTGGTGAACTCGAACGAGTGATCCCCGAGACGCGCATGTTGAAGTTTCATGACGTGTGGGCCAGTCCTGAAGGTCTGCTGTTTAAGGGGAAGAGCATACTGCGGGAGTCGTTTGCGTTTCCGAACCACCTGGACCAGTGGCGGTTGCGCAGTGTGGTGAAGTTTCTGGCGACGAATTATGTGGCTCGACGGAAGCGGACGATCGAGCGGGAGGTGCTTTGGGTCACTGATTACTGGAGCACCGAACATTATCACTGGTTGACCGACGTGACGACGCGGCTGTTCGTAGTGCGGGATCAATTACGGGACCTGTTGTTGGTGTTGCCGGGTTCGTATGAGACGCGCGATGTGGTGAAGGCTACGTTGAAAGCGTTTGGCGTGACGAATCTGGAGTTCATTGATGACGGCGAGGTAGTGCAATGCCGAAGTCTCCTGATGCCGTCGCATACGGCGCCGTCGGGACACTTTAATACGGAAGCGATTCGGGGCGTGCGAAATGTGTTGTTATCGGCGTATGGGGAAATGAGCAGTGAAGAGAAGCGGATCTACATCAGTCGTGGAGGCGTCGC